>CAYZPZ010000320.1:0-1522 GCA_964480205.1 uncultured Conexibacteraceae bacterium | reverse complement strand
CCTGGTGGTGCAGCGTCCGAAGCGCTCCACGGCTTCCAGCGGCTCAAGGTCGCCCTCGTTGACCCGCTTCGCTCCCGCCGCCTGCGCGGCCCTCCGAAAGGGCTCCGGCTCACGCCCGCTCCAGACGCCGTGCCGGGCGCCATCGGAGCCGACGAGCGCGGCGGTGGGGAAGCTGAGGCGCTCGTGACCCTCGGTCTCCCGAACCGCGTCCGCCTCGCGCGCCTCGTCGGGCGGATCGCGCACCTCGTCCAGGTCGGCGGCGAATGCCTCGGTCGTGGCGTGGGAGGCGAGGTCGATCCGGAAGCGGGCGCGGTCGAGCCCGGCGGGGCCCGCCTCGGCGAGCAGGGCCTCCGTGTGGTCGAGCTTGCGGCGCTCCAGCATGATCCCCTCGCGAAGGCGCCGCAGGTAGCGGTAGGCGGCGTCGGAACCCTGCTCGGCCGCGGCCTTCACCGCCTGGCAGGCCGGATAGGTGCTCGACAGCGGGGCCTCGGTCCAGATCCTCGGGTCCGTCGGCATCCCGGTCTCGGCGCTGACCTCCAGCCAGTGTGAGATCAGGTCCGCGAAGCAATCGGGGCCGCTGCCGATCCGCCCCTCGCTGTCGCGGTAGCCGCCGCCGTACCGGCGGGCCAGACCCCCCATCACCCAGGTGAACTCGAGCTCTCCGGAGAACTCCCAGAGCAGCCTCCGCACGATCGGCTCGGCGCCCCAGGACCAGGGACATGCTGGGTCGGTGTAGAAGCGGATGCTTGCAGGCATGATTCTGGCTGAGCCCTCCCGTCGCGCAGAGCTGGCGGCGCGAAAATACCGATCAACCCTCGTGCCCCGAGAATGTCAAGAGTGACCGATACCGTCCTCTCCGGCCGCTACCAGCTGGATTCGAAGCTGGGCTCGGGGGGCATGTCGACGGTCTACCTCGCTCGAGACGAGGTGCTCGATCGCCCCGTCGCGGTCAAGCTGCTGCACCGCGAGATCTCCGATCAGCCCGACCAGCTGGAGCGCTTCCGGCGCGAGGCGCGGGCCGCGGCGCGGCTCTCCCACCCCAACCTGGTCAGCGTGATCGATGCCGGCGAGGACGAGGGCCGCCCCTACATCGTCTTCGAGTACGTCGAGGGGGAAACGCTGAAGCGCCGCATCCAGCACGGGGGTGGCCTGCCGGTGGACGAGGCGATCGCCTACGCGATCGAGATCGGACGCGGGCTGACCGCCGCCCACGGGCGCAAGCTGGTGCACCGCGACGTCAAGCCGCAGAACGTGCTGATCGATCCCGACGGCCGCGCCAAGGTGACCGACTTCGGAATCGCGCGATCGCTCGAGGCGGAGGGGCTGACGGCCACGGGCCGGGTCCTGGGCACGACCGACTACGTCTCGCCGGAGCAGGCGATGGGAGATGCGGTCGACGAGCGCTCGGACGTGTACTCGCTGGGAGTCGTTCTCTACGAGATGCTGACCGGAGACGTTCCCTTCCATGCCGAGACCCAGGTCGGCGTGGCGATGAAGCACGTCAACGAGCCGCTGCCGGACG
>CAYZPZ010000319.1:0-1538 GCA_964480205.1 uncultured Conexibacteraceae bacterium | reverse complement strand
ACATCGCGCCCGGCGCTGCGCTCGTCCTCGGCCCAACCCTCAGCGTCTGCGATGTGGAACCGCGTGGACTGCTCAAGCCCAGCCACGTCGTAGTCGATTTGGAGCCTTCGGGTCACGAAGGCAAGGAGAAGATGGAGTGGGTTAGTGATGAGAAGATTGATTGGGTTGATGTAAGGGAAAAGGTCCACGGCTCGCGTCGTGACGGCCCGTCTTACGCTCTCCAGACGTATTTCGAGCCAGACACGTCCCTTGCCCTTGCCCGGCCCGATTAGGGCGCCCGGAGCCAACCAAAGCAAGCTGAACCGCCCCGGGAAAAGTGGAGGCTCCAAGTTGTGAGAGGATGGAGCAATGAGAAGACCGGGGAGGTATCCAGTGGAGATTCGGGAACGGGCGGTGCGCCTTGTGCTGGAGCACCAGGGCGAGTACCCGTCACAGTGGGCGGCGATCAGTTCGATCGCCGCGAAGTGCGGAATGACGCCGGAGACGCTGCGCAAGTGGGTGCGGCGGGCTGAGGTCGATGGCGGCGCCCGGCCTGGCCTGACGAGCGATGAGCGCCGGCGGCTGGTCGAACTCGAACGGGAGAACCGTGAGCTGCGGCGGGCCAACGAGATCCTCAAGGCTGCTTCTGCTTTTTTCGCGCGGGAGCTCGACCCGCGCCTGCCCAGATGAACCGCTACATCGAGGCCCACCGCGAGCGCTTTGGGGTCGAGCCGATCTGCAGGACGCTGCAGGTCGCCACGTCCAGCTACTACGCCGCCCGCCAGCGGCCGCCCTCAGCGCGGCGGCAGCGTGACGAAGCGCTCAAGCTGGAGCTGCAAGAGGCGCACGCCGAACACTTCGGGGTCTATGGCGCCCGCAAGCTCTGGCGGCAACTGCAGCGCCAGGGCACGCGGGTGGCGCGCTGCACGGTGGAGCGATTGATGCGAGAGCTGGGGCTTGCCGGCGTCGTGCGAGGGCGGCGCCACCGGACCACCGTCTCCGGCGAAGTCTCTCCTCGCCCGGCGGACCTGGTGGACCGTGACTTCCGCGCCGCCGTCCCGAACCGGCTCTGGGTCGCCGACCTCACCTACGTGCGCACCTGGTCGGGCTTCGCCTACGTGGCCTTCATCATCGACGCCTGCTCCCGCTACATCGTCGGCTGGCACGCCTCACGGTCGCTGCGCACCGACCTCGCGCTCCACGCCCTGGAGCAGGCGCTGTGGGCGCGAAAGGAACCCTTGGCCGGGCTCGTCCATCACTCGGACCGCGGTGTGCAGTACCTCTCGATCCGTTACACGGAGCGGCTGGCTGAGGCGGGGGTGGCGACCTCGGTCGGCAGCCGCGGCGACTCCTATGACAACGCCCTGGCCGAGTCGGTGATCGGGCTCTACAAGACGGAGCTGGTTCACCGCCGTGGCCCATGGCGCGGCCGCGATGACCTCGAGCTCGCCACTCTCGGGTGGGTCGACTGGTTCAACCATCGCAGGCTCTTCGGCGCAATCGGTTACGTCCCACCCGCGGAGTACGAAGCGATCTGTTACCCTACCCCCAGGCCCGCC
>CAYZPZ010000318.1:0-1546 GCA_964480205.1 uncultured Conexibacteraceae bacterium | reverse complement strand
CGAAGCCGTGCAGGAGTTGTCGACCGGGGCCGAGCACGGCCCCCCGGTCGAGCAGACCACCACGAGGATCGTGGTCACCGACGTCGAACTACCGGAGATCATGGGCGCCGACAACGAGCACCCGCGGCCGCTTGGCAACGCCGAGGCGGAGCCGAAGGACGCGCAGCGAGACGAGCCGAGCGGCGAGTCGGACTGGTTCAGCGCCGCAGACGGCGAGCTGGAGTGGCCCGCCTTCGCTCGGCCCCGTCGCGACCGTGGCGACGATCGCCGTCCCAGCGAGCCCAGCGACAGGGTCCGTCACCTGTTCCCGGTCCCGGACGCCACCGACTGGGAGGTCGGCGAGCTCCGCTACGAGCGCAAGCGCAGCGGCTAGGCCCAGCGCGCATACTGGCGGTGTGCCGACCGCACCGGTCGAGATCGTCCGCCTCTTCTGGGAGGGGCTCCAGCAGGAGCCGCGAGACCTCCACCTCGAATTCTGGGACGAAGAGGCGGAGATCCACAACCCGGATGCGTTTCCGCTCACGGGGCCATTTCACGGGCACGATGGCGTGCGCCGTTGGGCGGATGAGGTCTGGGAGGTGGTCCGCGACCTCCGTGTCGAGGTCGAGGAGATCATCGAGGTGGACGGGACCACCGTGGTCAGCGTCCAATGGACGAGGGGACAGCTGAGCTACACGGGACTCCCCGGCGACGCGCTCTGGGCCGCCGTCTGGAGCTTCCGCGGCGGAAAGGCGGTTCGGGCCAAGGGGTACATGAGCCGGCAGGAGGCCTTGGCGGCGGTGGGTCGCTAGGCAGCCTGGCCCGCGGCCATCGCCTCGCGCTCGGCGGCGGTCGCGAACAGGTAGCGGTCGATCTGCAGCAGGCCGCCGATGTCGTGAACGTCCTCGTCCAGGTAGGGGACGCGGATAACCCGCTCGGCCTGGAGCTCGCGGGCGAGGTGCTCGACGTTGCGGGCATCGCGCTGGGCCAGCGCCTGGTAGTCGGCGAAGTTGGACGCGACGCGCTCGGCCAGATCGCCGCCGAGCATCTCCTCGAGCTCGCCCTCCACCCGGCCCTCGGCCAGGTCCTCCTCGGAGGAGTAGTGGACCTTGTTGACGATCACCCCTCCCACCGGCAGCTTCGCCTCGACCAGCTTGCGGTGGAAGTAGACGGCCTCCTCGATCGGCTCGCCCTGCGGGCCGCAGATGATCAGAAAGGCCGTGGCCGGGTCGCCGAGCAGCTCGTTGACGCGCTTGGCGCGCTCGCGGAAGCCCTCCACCATGCCGCTGGTCGCGGTGAAGAACTCGCTCAGGTCGCGGAGCAGATCGAGCCCGGTGATCCGCTTCAGCACGCCGAACACCATCGAGCTGCCCCGGCCCACCACCTTGGTGGCGAACCCGGTCGGCTTCATGAACATCTGCATGCCGCGGCCCTCGATGAACTGGGTCAGGCGCTTGGGGGCGTCGAGGAAGTCGAGCGCGTTGCGCGAGGGCGGCGTATCCAGGACCAGGAAGTCGAACTCTCCGGATTGGTGGATCTCGAACAGCTTCTCCATCGCCATGTACTC
>CAYZPZ010000317.1:0-1555 GCA_964480205.1 uncultured Conexibacteraceae bacterium | reverse complement strand
ACCGGTACCCGTCCCGGGTCGACTCGGTCCCTTCGATCACCGAGCGCCGTGACCCCGTGGTCCACGGCGACGGCGACGGCCCGCTCGACCCCGACGTGGTGGAGTCCTACGCGGAGGACGGCTTCCTCGTCCTCAGCGGCTTCCTCGCCCCGCACGAGGCGGACGAGCTCAACGGTGAGCTCGACCGCCTGGCGGCCGACACGTCGCTGCGGGACCGGCCCGAGTCCATCTACGAGCCCGACAGCGACGCGCTGCGGTCGGTGTTCGCCATCCACACCCACGACGGGCCGCTCGGCGCCATGGCCCGCGACCCGCGGCTGGTGGCCATCGCCCACCAGCTCCTCGGTAGCGACGTCTACATCCACCAGAGCCGAGCCAACCTCAAGCCGGCGTTCCGGGGCAAGGAGTTCTACTGGCACTCCGACTTCGAGACCTGGCACACCGAGGACGGCATGCCGGGCATGCGGGCGGTGAGCTGCTCGATCCTGCTCACCGACAACGAGCCCTGGAACGGCCCCCTGCTGACCATCGCCGGGTCGCACCGGTGGTACGTGTCGTGTGTGGGCGAGACGCCGGCCGACCACTTCGAGAAG
Organism: uncultured Conexibacteraceae bacterium; assembly: GCA_964480205.1. GTDB lineage: Bacteria > Actinomycetota > Thermoleophilia > Solirubrobacterales > 70-9 > CAYZPZ01. Next base: position 962 of record CAYZPZ010000317.1, on the reverse strand, counting down.
TCGCTGCGGCGTCAGGAGATCGGCACGCCCGACGACGAGAGCCTCGCCGAGCTCTCCGACCGGGGGCGCATCGCCCAATGCGTGGGCCCGGTGGGGACCGTGGTGTTCTTCGAGTGCAACATGATGCACGGCTCGAACAGCAACATCACGCCCCTGCCCCGGCGGAACCTGTTCCTCGTCTACAACAGCGTGCACAACGCCCTCGAGGAGCCCTTCGCCGCGCCGGGACGCCGGCCCGAGCACATCGCCAGCCGGCGGGTCGATCCTCTCTGATTGTTGCGATGACGCGCTGACTGTTGCGATGAGACGACAGAACCGCGACGAGCGACCGAAGAGTCGCGACTCGCGTTATCCCGCGCGCTACGGTCCGCGGGACGAAACAGAACCGCCTGGTTTCTGTGCCGCGCCCGGGAGGGCGCGGCCAGGCCAGGCGACTGTCGATGGCCGGGCGACCACCCCTGTAGAGCACGAGCACCTGCCGGGTTCCGGGACGACAGGTGGGACGGCCGTCGGTTTAACCAGCGATGTGCCCCGGGAGGGATCATGACAACCCAACGAGCTACGCACCGCCGACTGTGGCGCATGTTGGCGCTGGTCAGCGTGGCCGCCCTGGCCGCCGCCGGCTGCGGTGACGACGGTGACAACGGTGACGACGGTGGCGACACCACGACCGGCGACAACGGCGACAGCGCCCTCGCCGAGTGGCAGGAGAACGGCATCACCATCGGTATCGCCCCCGAGCCGCCCTACGGCTACGAGGAGGACGGCGAGGCCACCGGCGAGGCGCCGGAGCTGGCCAAGGAGATCTTCGGCCGGCTGGACATCGAGATCACCGACTACACGGTGGTCGACTTCGGCGCCCTCATCGACGACCTGAACGCCGGCCGTATGGATGTCATCTCGGCCGGGATGTTCATCGACCCCGACCGGGCCGAGAACGTGCTGTTCGCCAACCCCGACTA
>CAYZPZ010000316.1:0-1573 GCA_964480205.1 uncultured Conexibacteraceae bacterium | reverse complement strand
ACGGTGCCGCCGATCGCTGCCGAGGCGCCGAAGGCGACATGGGCGGTGCCGAGAATCTTCTCGTCCTCGAGGATGTTGCCGGTCAGCATCGCCTTCTCGTTGGTTCCGATCCCGAGCTCGGCCAGGTTGGTGCCCTCATCGCCGTGAACGGTGAGCAGCTCCATGAAAGCCATTCCCTGCCCGCCGCGCGCCGAGGTCAGGTGGCCCCCCTCCACCACCAGCTCGACCGGCTCGTTGACCCGGCCGACGCCGGCCATCGAGCCGTCGACGATCAGGGTGCCCCAGCCGTCGGCGGGGGCGATGAACCCCTCGCCGCAGGGCAGGTTGCCGAAAGCGCCGCGCTCGCCTAGCTCGCCGGCGTCGGGGATCGCGGTGCGGCCCTCGAGGTCGAGGTGCAACTCGCTGCCGTTGGGGCATCTGAGCACGGCCTCGGTCGCCACGTCCAGGCGGTCGGCGACGGCTCGGCCCTTGCCCCTCAGGCCCTCCATGTCAGCGTTCATCACCCGCGCCAGCATCTCCTCGGTGACGCCCGGCAGGGTGGCGATCCGCGCTCCCGCCTCGCTGGCGCGCTTGCGCGCGGCGGTGTGCGAAAGCGACTGCACGGTCGGCGCCAGCACCACGTCGGCGGCGGCCATCGCCTCGGCCACGGTCCGTGGCGGCTCGCCCGCGTGGGAGTCGCGCTCGGAGATCACGGCCATCACCGCGTCGCCCCCGGCCTCGGCTGCCTCGTCGCGCAGCCGCTCCCCCAGCCCTCGGGTCGAGGGGTTGCAGACGACCAGCACCTCCTCGCCCTCGCGGACCATGAGACACTCGCGCACCACCGCGCGCACCGCCTGATCCAGCTCGCTCATGGGCGGTGGGCCGGGCTAATCGCCGATTCCTGCGGCGTTTCGCGCCGCGCCCTCGTCGTGATACATCCGCATCCGGATCACTCTGCCGTCGCGAAGGGTCCAAAGGTTGAAGAGCGGCTGGTCGATCTCGATACCGCTTCCCTTCCCCCGCACCCGCTGGCGGGAGCGCACCAGGATCTGCTTGCCAGCATCTATCAGCTCGTCGACCTCGAGCTCGTAGTGATCCCAAGCATGCAGCCAAGCGTCCAGCGACCGGCGCGCGCCGTCGCGGCCGCGGTATGGGGTGTCCGCACCCGGGCTCTCGGGGGGCTCGCTCCACTCGACGTCAGCGTCGAAGCAGCGCATCGCCCCCTCGAGATCCCCTTCGGCGAAGGCGTCGTAGATCCGCTGAACGATCTCCAGATTCTCGCGCGACATCGCCGCCAGTATCCCGCCTTGGAGGGCGGATATCCGCCGCTACGATTGATCGCCCCGCCGGAGTAGCTCAGTGGTTAGAGCAGCGGAATCATAATCCGCGTGTCGCAGGTTCGAATCCTGCCTCCGGCATTGCATGGGGAGTCGCGGGAACATCGTCCTGGGCGCGCTGGTCGGCTACGTCTCCAGCCGCATGATGGACCAGGCCACGACCTGGTTTTACGCGCGGCAGAGCGATGAGTCGAAGCAGCGTGAGGAGGAGATCGCGCCCGGGGGGACCCTGCGCCAGTTCGGCAAGCAGGTTGGCG
>CAYZPZ010000315.1:0-1587 GCA_964480205.1 uncultured Conexibacteraceae bacterium | reverse complement strand
GATCCGGAGACGGTCGAGGGTGGCGGTAACGCGAACTTCAGCCAGAGCGAGTTCAACACGCAGCCGCCCGTTCGGACGCTGATGCTCCGACTCGACTACTCATTCTGATCCGCGGAGAACTACATACCATGAATACATTCAGAACGGCTCGCCGCCTGGCCGCCGCCGCCCTCCTCTTCGGAGTGGCGGTCGGCACCACGGCGTGCGATATCGACAGCTTGCTGGAGGTCACCGATCGTGACCGGGTCACGCCGTCCACGCTGGAGGATCCGGCGGTGATCGGCGTGGTGATCGCGGGCGCGCTCGGCGACTTCCAGGACGCGTGGGACAGCGGCGACGCCTACATCGCCGTCTCGGCCTTGATGAGCGATGAGCTGTACTCGTCGGGCACGTTCACGACGCGTACGGCCACGGACCGGCGCAATCAGTTCCAGCCGGCCGACGGGAACACCTCCGACGGCGCATACAACGACCTGCAGTTCGCGCGGCGGGCGCTGAAGGATGCCACGGCGACCGTGGCGGGCCATGAGGACTTCGGTCCGAACAGCGCGACGTTCGCCGAGCTCAAGGCGCTCGAGGGCTACACGCTCGTGGCGCTGGGCGAGGGCTACTGCTCGGCGGTGCCGCTGAGCAACATCGACGAGAGCGGTGCGTTCGTCTTCGGCCCGTCGCTGACGTCGGCGGAGATTCTGAACGAGGCGCTGGCGCGGTTCGACGCGTCGCTGAGCGCGAGCGCCAACAACCTTGCCGCGGTCGGCAAGGCGCGGGTGCTGATCGACCTGGGACAGTACTCGGATGCCGCTACGGCGGTGGCGGGCGTGCCCATGGACTTCGTCTACCACATTCAGCACTCGGAGCAGGGCGGCCAGAACGCCATCTTCGGGCTCCAGGGGAACGGCCGGTACTCGCTGTCCGGTCTCATCGTGGGCGGCGTAGTCACGGAGGCCGGCACCGGCCAGTCCGGCCTGGCTTTCGTGGATGGGGGCGCCGAGTATGACAGCGACGGTGCGGTGCTGGTGAGCGCCGGGGACGGCCGCAGCCCGTGGTTCGGGCCGGTGGGCGGCTTCGATGCGGGCATCGACCAGTACATCACGCTGCTCTACAACGATGTCGGCGACGACACGCCGCTGGCGAGTGGTGTGGAGGCCTGGCTGATCAAGGCCGAAGCGGAGCTCCAGGCGGGCAACACCGCGGGCATGACGGCGCTGCTGAACGAGCTCCGGGCGAACGTGGTGCCGCTGATGGAGGGACTGCACGAGTGGCCGGTGGACCCGGCCACGACGCTGGCCCCGCTGCCGGTCCCCGGCAGCTACAACGCGGCGGTCGACCAGTTGTTCCAGGAGCGCGGCTTCTGGCTGCTGCTCTCGGGGCATCGCCTCGGCGACCTGCGCCGGCAGATCTACCTGCCGGAGTACCCGGCGGACTCGCATGACGATGTCTACCCGACGGGGGAGTATCACAAGGGTGGAAGCTACGGCGATGACGTGGTCTTCCCGCTCGACTTCGACGAGATCAACAACACCAACGAAGGCTTCTCGTTCGATCAGTGTGTGGTCGAGTCGGCCAGCATCAACTGACGGCCGGTTC
>CAYZPZ010000314.1:0-1608 GCA_964480205.1 uncultured Conexibacteraceae bacterium | reverse complement strand
ACACGGTCACGACGGAGGACGGCCGGCTCGAGACCCTCATGGGCGCGCGGGTGACGCCGTCCATGTTCGACGTCACCCGCGTGCAGCCCCTCCTCGGACGTACCCTCAGGGACGAGGACGACCGCGCGGCCGCCGAACCCGCCGTCGTGCTCGGATACGAGGCCTGGCAGCGGCTGTTCGACGGCGACCGGTCGGCGATCGGCCGAACGGTCCGCCTGGGATCGGAGCACGCGACCGTCGTGGGCGTCATGCCGGAGGGCTTCGGCTTTCCGGTGAACCACGAGCTCTGGACCCCGCTCCGCGAGAGCGCACTGGGCTACGAGCGGCGCCAGGGGCCCGCGATCAGGATCGTCGGCCGCCTGGCGGCGGGGGCCACCCTGGAGCGGGCCCAGGCGGAGCTCGCGACCTTCGGGCAGCGGGCCGCAGCCGAGTTTCCGGACACGCACGAGCACCTGCGTCCGGAAGTCCGCAGGTTCGATCGGCGCGGCGGCTGGGAGAGCCGCATCGCCGTCGCGCTCAACCTCCCGTTCCTCCTCTTCCTGATCGTCGTCTGCACCAACGTGGCGACCCTGCTCTTCGCCCGGACGGCGACCCGGGAGAGCGAGATCGCCATGCGGAGCGCGCTGGGCGCGAGCCGCCGCCGCATCATCGCCCAGCTCGTGGCCGAGGCCCTGGTCGTCACGTCCCTGGCGGCGGTGCTCGGCCTGGCCGCCGCCCGGTGGGGACTCCGGTGGGGAATGGACCTCTTCTGGGAGGTCCAGCAGATGCGGCCGCCCTTCTGGTTCGACTCCGGCCTGTCCGCGCCCACGGTGGCCTACGTGTGCCTGCTCGCCGTTCTCGGTGCCCTCATCATCGGCGGCATCCCGGCCCTCCGGGCCACGGGCCGCCGGCTGCGGCACCGTCTCACGCAGCTGGGGACCGGCGGCTCCGAAATGAAGTTCGGACCCGTCGCCACCGGCGTGATCGTCGTCCAGGTCGCGCTCTGCGTCGCGTTCATCCCCGTGGCGATCATGTCCGGGCAGGAGCTGCTGCCGGACGCGCGGCGCAGCGACTTCCCGGCGGAGGCCTACCTCTCCGGACGGCTGACGCGCCAGCTCGATTCGCCGGAAGCAGAGCGCGGTCCGGAGGCCCAGGAGCAGGAGGAGCGGGAGGCCGAGGAGCGGCGGAGCGCGGCGCTGTTCGACGAGGCGTACCGCCTCCTGGCCGCCGAGCCCGGCGTCGCCGAGGCGACACGGGCCAGCAGGCTCCCCGGCTTCAACCATCCCACGAGGGCCGTCGAGATCGACGGCGACTCGGCGAGGATCCTCCGGGTGCGCACGGTCGCGGTGGACCCGGACTTCTTCGACGTCTTCGACGCCCGGATCGTCAGCGGCCGCTCGTTCGGCCGGGGCGACGTCGAGGCGGCCGGCGTGGCCATCGTCGACGAGGCGTGGGCGCAGGAGACGTTCGGTGCACGGAGCCCCATCGGGCGGCGCATCCGCTACCCCTCCCGGGAGGGTGAGGAGGGCCAGGTCTGGCACGAGATCGTCGGCGTGGTGGCGGGCGCGGAGCGCGCCGTGGGGCCCGGCGAGGACGTGGTGATCTTCCACCCGCTCCGGCCGGAGGAGC
>CAYZPZ010000313.1:0-1629 GCA_964480205.1 uncultured Conexibacteraceae bacterium | reverse complement strand
CGGGTACTCGTCCTTGCGCCAGCTGCGCGGCTCCTCCGCCTGCGGCTTCGGGGTCCGGTCGAGCAGCATGTTGAAGTAGGGGGCGACGAAGGGGTCGGGCGCCGTCACGGTGTACGTGTGGTAGACGGTCCCGTTCTCGCGCGCGAAGGCGATGTAGCTCGGGGCCTCGCGGAGGCCGTCTTTGAGCTCCGCGCCGACCTGCTCCGACCATTCCTGCAGCCAGCCCGGCGGGTTGTCGATCATCTCCTTGACCTCTGGGATCTGCTCTGCCTGCTCCTCGGTCAGCGCGAGCGCGAAGTCGAACGGGAAACCGGTCCCGTAGGTCGAGACATAGGGGAACTGCCAGCCCATCCGCTTCTTGTAGGCGGCGAGCCGATCGATCGGTGCGCGCGAGAAGCAAAGGAAGGTGACGTCGCGCTTGTTCATGTGGATCAGCTGGCCGTCGAACCCGTCGGCGAGGCTCGTGCACCCGGGGCATGCCCCGACCTGGTAATCCGGCCCGTACATGACGTTGTAGGCGAGCAGCTGCGAGCGGCCGTCGAACAGATCGCCGAGGGTCTTCTTCCCGTCCTCGGTGTCGAACTCGTACTCCTCCTCGACCGGGACCCAGGGAAGCGCGAGTCGCTTCCTCTTGATCTCCTCGTTTTGCTCGGCGTGTTCCGCCTCGAGCTTCGCCAGCTCGTCGCGCGCCGCCTGCCACTCCTCGCGCGTTCCGATCTTGTGCTCAGCCATCTCGTCTCCTCCTGTGAGTTCGATCGCTTCGACCGATCCGAGATCTCGGCCGCAAACCACTCCGCCTCAACTACGACTCCAGATCGCCCTAAGACTCATCGCTCGACCCGGAACCCGGCTCGTAGCTGACCGCCTCCTCGGCCTTTGCCCCCATCAGAAAGCCGATCGGGTTCCGGCGCTCCTCGGCCAGATGCCCGAGCAGCCCGGCGGTGCGGGCCAGGATCGGCACGGCCTTGACCGCGTCGGGGGAGAAGTCGAGATCCAGCATCACTCCGGCGATCGGCATCGAGATGTTCAGGGTGAGCGGCTTGCCCCAGGCCTGGGCCACCGCCTCGCGGAAGCAGCGCACGAGCAGGATGTGCGGGCCGCTCACCCCGCGCTCGTCGGCGAGCTCGAGGATGCGCTCGGCGCGCGGGTCGAGCGGGCGGTGTACGGGATGGCCGAAGCCGGGAAGCCGCTCCCCCGACTCGCGGAACCGGCCCACGATCGCCGCGGCGGCCGCCTCCGGCTGCTCGCCGGACCCCACGGTCTCCTGAGCCTCGGCGAGCAGGCGCGCACAGGCCTCCGAGGTGCCGAGCAGCACCGGGCCGGCGCCGAGGATCCCGGCGGCGACCGCCCCCTGGAGCGAGCCGGGATCGGCGGAGAGGGTCATCCGCGCGGCGACGTTGGTCGGCATCATGCCGTGCTCGGCGATCGCCACCAGCAGCAGATCCAGGAAGTAGCGCTGCTCCTCGGTCGGCTCGCGGCCCGTGAGCAGCAGGTGGAAGAACTCGGTGAAGCTGAGCTTCCCCATCAGCTCGCCGGTGAGGTCGCGCCCGCGGACCTCGACCCGGTCCGGGTAGGCCTGGCTGATCTGGCTGACCGCTTGGCGCCGGGCCGGCATCGCGGCGACGCTAT
>CAYZPZ010000312.1:0-1642 GCA_964480205.1 uncultured Conexibacteraceae bacterium | reverse complement strand
ACTCCGCCGGGTAGTAGGCCATGTTGCGCGAGGTCTTGACCGGCTCCGGCAGCAGGCCCTCGCGCAGGTAGTGCTTGATCGTCGCGGCCGAGACGCCGGAGGCCTCGGCCAACTCACCCATCCGAAGCATCTCCTCGTTCTTGTCCTTGGTCTCCGGCGTGCTCATGCCATGAACGCCTGGCCCGTCCGCTCGGCGTCGGTGCCCTTGGCGCCGCCGGCCTCGAAGATCGCCTCGATCTCTCCCTGGGAATAGCCGGCCTCGGCCAGCACCTCTGCGGTGTGCTCGCCCAGCGCCGGCGCCGGGCGCTGGATCCCCGCCGGGGTGCGTGAGAGCTTCAGGGGCGAGCCGAGCTGGCGCACCGCGCCGATCTCGGGCTGATCGAGCTCCACCACCATCTCGCGCGCTTTGGCTTGCTCGGAGGCCAGGGCCTCGTCCAGGTCGAGCACCGGCTCGATGCAGCAGTCGTGCTCGTCGTTGAAGGCACGCCACTCCTCTCGGGTTCGCGAGCGGAAGATCTCCTCCACCTCCTTGTGCGCGTCGGAGCCGGGCCGGTCGAACTGATGCTCGATCAGGTCCTCCCGGCCGACGCCCCGGCACCACGCCGCCCAGAACTTCTGCTCGAGCGCGCCGCAGGTGACCCAGCCGTCGGAAGCCTCATAGGGCCGGTAGCAGATGATGCCGCCGGCGAGCTCGATCTCGCCGCGCCTCGGGACGATCTGGTCGCAGAAGTAGCGCCCGGCGACCATCGCCAGCCAGGACTGGGCCCCGTCGGTCATCGAGACGTCGACGAGCTGCCCCTCGCCCGAGCGGCGTGCCTCGTGCACCGCCGCCAGGATCCCGATCGCCGCCATCATCCCGCCGCCGCCCAGGTCGGCGATCTGCCCCGCGGACTGGATCGGCGGCCCGCCGATCTCCCCGGTGAGGCCGAGCAGCCCGTTGAGGCCGAGGTAGTTCATGTCGTGGCCCGCGCGGTCGCGGTAGGGCCCGTCCTGACCGTAGCCGGTGATCGGGCAGTAGACGAGGGCGGGGTTGGCGTCCTTGAGGGCCTCGTAGCCGACGCCGAGGCGGTCGAGCACTCCGGGCCGAAAGCTCTCCACCAGCACATCGGCCCCCTCCACCAGCTGCAGAAGGGCCTGGCGGCCGAGGTCGTTCTTGAGGTCGAGCCGGATCGAGCGCTTGCTGCGGTTGAGCGCGAGATAGAGCGCCGAGCGCGTTCCGAGCGCGCTCTGCTCATCGTCGCCGTAGTAGGGCGGCGCCCAGCGCACGTAGTCGCCGGCGCCCGTGTCCTCGACTTTGATCACATCGGCGCCGAGGTCGCCGAGCAGCAGCGTACAGAAGCCGCCCGGCAGCAATCGGGTCAGATCCAGCACCCGGACATCGGCCAGTGGGGCCTCGGCGCTCATTCCGGGGAAGCCTCCGAGGTCTCGATCGGATGGGCGAGGACCTCGCGGCGGGTGGGCTCCTCGCGCTTCGGCACACCGAGCATCTCGCGCGCCTCCTCGACGGTGGCGGCGCGGCGGCCGACGTCCTCGGCCATCTGCCGGGCCTTGGCGATCAGCTCGCCGTTCGACTTCGCCATCTCGCCGTTCGGCAGGTAGAGGTTGTCCTCGAGCCCGGCGCGCACGTTTCCCCCGAGCGCGA
>CAYZPZ010000311.1:0-1646 GCA_964480205.1 uncultured Conexibacteraceae bacterium | reverse complement strand
GGCGCCTTCTCGGTGAGAAGCGAGCAGCCGGACCTGGCGGTCCCCTCCAGGCCCGTGTGGATCCTCGAGCTGGGCTATCCCCTCGAGGCGGGCGTGGGTCCGGGGAATCCCCCGCCGGGCGAGGTGAGCGGCGGCGGCGGTGCCGCGGCGGTCCAGACCAACACCTTCTCCTTCGGCTCGCTGGCGCCCGATGAGACCACCGAGTTGGTCTGGAAGGTGACGCCTGTCCAGCCCGGCACCTACACGGTCCACTACCGGATCGCCGCGGGGCTGCAGGGCAAGGCGGTCGCCGTCAACCGGGACGGCTCCGAGCCCGAGGGTGAGTTCGTGGTCCGAATCAGCAACGTGCCTCCGCAGACCCGGGTCGACGACCAGGGCAACGTGGTTCCGATCGATCCCGAGGACATCATCGGCCAGGCCGGGAGCTCAGAGCAGCAGGAGGAGCTCAGCCCCTAGGGGGACCCCGCCCGAGCGCGTGCGGACGACGATCTCAGCAGTGCTGGCGGCCGCGGCGGTGATCGCCCTGACCGGCTGCGGCGGCGATGACGAGGACGAGACGGCTCCGCCGCAGACCGAGGCTCCTCCGGCCGAGACCACCGCCCAGGGGCCCGGCAGCGGCGAGGGCGGCGTCGCGCTGCGCAAGCTCGGTGACTTCGATCAGCCGTTGTATGTGGCCCAGCCCCCCGGCTCGGAGGACCTATACGTGGTCGAGAGGCCCGGTCGCGTGCAGCTCCTGAGGGAAGGCGGCGGCGAGCCCATCGAGGCGCTGGACATCAGCGAGAAGGTCTCGACCGACGTCGAGCAGGGGCTGCTCTCGATCGCCTTCGCCCCGGACTTTGACTCCTCGCGCCTGCTCTACGCCTACTACACGGATTCGGCGGGTGATCAGCGGGTGGTCGAATTCGAGGCGGCCGACGACGCCACGATCGATGCCGGGAGCGAGCGCGAGGTCCTGCGAATGGACGATTTCGCCGCCAACCACAACGGCGGCCTGCTGCTGTTCGGTCCCGACGACCTGCTCTACATCGGCACCGGGGACGGCGGCCTGGCCGGCGACCCCGAGCGCAACGGGCAGGATCTGGGCTCGCTTCTCGGGAAGATCCTGCGGATCGATCCGCGACCGCAGGCCGGGCGGCCGTATGGGATTCCGGACGACAACCCGTTCGTCGGGCGTCAGGGCGCCCGCGGCGAGATCTTCGCCTACGGGCTCCGCAACCCCTGGCGGTTCAGCTTCGATCGCGAGACCGGGCGCCTGTTCATCGGCGACGTCGGCCAGGACTCGCAGGAGGAGATTGACGCGGTCTCATTGCAGCGCGCTGCGGGAGCGAACTTCGGCTGGTCGGCCTTCGAGGGGACCGAGCGCTTCAACGCCGACCAGAGCGCCCCGGGCCACGTACGCCCCATCCTCACCTACGACCTCAACGGCGCCTGCTCGGTGACCGGCGGCTACGTGGTGCGCGACCCCTCCCTCCCCACCCTCAGGGGCCGGTACCTGTATGGCGACTTCTGCGCCGGCGAGCTGCGCAGCTTCGTGCCCGCGGGCAACGAGGCCCGCGGCGACCGGGCCCTGGGGCCGAGCGTGCCGATGCTGAGCTCCTTCGGTGAGGACAATCGCGGCGGGATCTACGCAACTTCTCTGGAGGGTC
>CAYZPZ010000310.1:0-1646 GCA_964480205.1 uncultured Conexibacteraceae bacterium | reverse complement strand
GTCGCTCGCCTTCCCCAACACCGTGCTCAACACGATCGTCGCCGAGTCGATCGACGACCTCGCCGACGGCCTCGAGCAGAAGCTGAGCACCGGTATGGATGTCAACCAGGCGGTCAGCGAGGTGGTTGCGGCCACCTACTCGGCCAACAAGCAGATCTGCTTCGACGGCGACAACTACGACGAGGCCTGGCACCGCGAGGCCGATCAGCGCGGGCTGAAGAACCTGCGCACCACACCCGACGCCCTGCCCGAGGTGGTCGCCGAGCCTACGGTCGAGGCGTTCGAGCGCTACAGCGTGCTCTCCAAGCGCGAGCTGGAGTCCCGCTACGAGGTCTGGATCGAGCAGTACGCGATCAAGGCCAACATCGAGGCCGAGACCGCCGACCAGATCGCCCGCACCATGATCCTGCCGGCGGCGATGCGCTACCTCGAGCTCTGCAAGCAGAGCGGAGTCGACACCGTCGAGACCGAGACCCGGGAGCTGGTCGACGCCTTGGTCGCCAAGCTGGCAGACCTCGAGGACGCCAACAGCTACCCCAAGGACCTCGAGGGGCTGGAGTGGGCCGTCTACGCCCGAGACAACCAGCTGGCGCGGATGGCCGAGATGCGCGAGATCGCCGACAAGCTGGAGAAGCTCGTCCCCGACGACCTCTGGCCGCTGCCGAAGTACTCGGAGATGCTTTTCATCCGCTAGCTACGGCTCGCGCCGCTCCGAGAGCATGGTGAGCGCGGCGGCGCCGAGGAAGATCATCGCGGCCACCGGCCAGCCCGGCGACTCCTCGCCGTTGAACAGGACGATCAGGTTGACGACGATGCCGACGGCGAGCAGCGCCACGGCCAGGTTGATGCGGCTCTTCCGGGTCATCCGATTCCTCCCTTTCCGGCCAGGCGCTGGGACTCGCGCCTGATCTCATCCTCGCTGATCGGCTTTCGATGGGCTCGCCCGTGGCGCCCTCCACGCCCGCGGTTCTATCACGCCTCCGGCGGGCGCGGAGCGGCGTCGGAAGGGGGGCGGTCCCATAGGCTCCGGCGTCGTGGAGCTCCTGGTCAAGCGCAACGACCTGCACGAGTGCCGCTTCGAGCAGGGCGGGCCGCCCGAACCCGGCGAGGGCGAGGTGCTGCTGCGGGTGGAGCGCTTCGGCCTCACCTCCAACAACATCACCTACGCCGTCTTCGGCGATGCCATGAACTACTGGGACTTCTTTCCCGCCCCCGACGGCTGGGGGCGGATGCCCGTTTGGGGGTTCGCCGAGGTCGCGTCCTCGCTCGACGGCGAGCTGGAGCAGGGAACGCGCGTCTACGGCTACCTGCCGCCCTCATCGCACCTGCTGGTCAGACCGGGCCGCGTCAACGAGCGCGGCTTCATCGACGCCTCCCCGCACCGCGCCGAGCTCCCCTCGGCCTACCAGGCCTACCGCCGCACCGACGCCGACCCCGCCTACCGCGCCGACAGGGAGGACGAGGAGATCATCTTCTGGCCGCTCTTCTATACCTCGTTCCTGATCGACGACGAGCTCGACGACGAGGGCTTCTTCGGCGCCGAGACGATCGTCATCTCCAGCGCCTCGGCGAAGACGGCGCTGATCGCCGGCTACCTGCTGGCGCAGCGAGAGGGGATCGAGGTGATCGGACTGACCTCGCCAGGC
>CAYZPZ010000309.1:0-1649 GCA_964480205.1 uncultured Conexibacteraceae bacterium | reverse complement strand
CGATCGCGAAGCCGTTCTCGCCGTCGTACATCTCGTCCCACCAGCCGTCGAGCGTCGAGCAGTGCAGCCCTCCGTTCAGCACCGCCTTCTCCCCGGAGGTGCCGCACGCCTCGTACGGCCGGCGCGGGTTGTTGAGCCAGAGGTCGCAGCCCCGGTACAGCAGCCGCGCGAGCTCCATGTCGTAGTCCTCGACGAAGACCATGCGGGCGCGCAACTGCGGGTCGGACGAGAAGTGCACGAGCTGGCGGATGATGTCCTTGCCGAGCTCGTCGCGTGGGTGCGCCTTCCCGGCGAATACGAGCTGCACCGGACGTTCCGTGGACGTCAGCAACGCCCGCAGGCGATCGGGCTGGCGCAGGAGCAGGGCACCCCGCTTGTACTCGGCGAAGCGCCGCGCGAAACCGATCGTGAGGGCGTCCGGGTCGAGGATCTCGTCGGTCCAGCGCAGCGCGCCGCCGCTCTCGCCGCGGCGCTCGTGCTGGCGACGCACCCAGTCGCGCAGCCGCGCGACGAGCTGCTCCCGGGCACGCCCCTTCGCCCGCCACAGCACGTCGTCCCCGATCGCCTCGAGCCGGCTCCACGCGCGCGGGTTGCGTGTCCAGTCGGGCGCGAGGTGGCGGTCGTAGACCTCGGTCATCTCGCGACCGATCCAGGTCGCCGCGTGGACGCCGTTCGTGACCGATCCGATCGGGTTCTCGCTCTCCGCGATTCCGGGCCACAGGGGCGCGAACATCTCGCGGGCGACGTGCCCGTGCAGCTCCGAGACCCCGTTCGCGGCACCCGACAGCCGCAGCCCCATCACGGCCATGTTGAACTCGCTGTCGGGGGCGCGGCCCTCGACCTGGCCGACCGCCATGAGCTCGTCCATGCTCACACGGCACTGCGCCGCGAAGTCGCCGAAGTAGCGATCCATGAGGTGACGGGGGAACTTGTCGATCCCCGCGGGCACCGGCGTGTGGGTTGTGAAGAGCACCGCGGCGCGGGAGCTCTCGATCGCCTCGCCGAAGTCGAGGCCCTCGTCGGCGAGGAGGCGGCGGACCCGCTCGAGACCGAGGAACCCCGCGTGGCCCTCGTTCGAATGGAAGATCTCCGGGTAACCCGGGATCTCACCGAGCTCCAGCGCCAGGTCGACGGCCCGCATGCCCCCGACGCCGAGAACGATCTCCTGCCGCAGCCGGTGCTCGTTGTCGCCGCCGTAGAGCTTGTCGGTGACGGTGCGATCGGCCTCGGTGTTCGTCGGCAGGTCCGTGTCGAGAAGCAGGAGGGGGACGCGCCCGACCTCGGCCTTCCACACCTGGCAGTCGACCTCGTTCGGGCCGAGCCGCACCGAGACCGTCGCCGGCCGGCCGCCCGACTCGAGCCGCCGCAGGGGCAGGTTGTAGGGGTTGAGGTCGGGGTAGCGCTCCTGCTGCCAGCCGTTCGCGTCGAGGAGCTGGCGGAAGTAGCCGTGGCGGTAGAGGAGGCCGACCCCGGCGAGGTCGAGTCCGAGGTCCGACGCGGCCTTGAGGTGGTCGCCCGCGAGGACCCCCAGCCCGCCCGAGTAGGTCTGCATCGCGTGGGTGAGGCCGAACTCCGGCGAGAAGTACGCGACCCGGGGAGGGGCCACGTCGAGGGACTGGGCCCACCGCGGCTGGGAGCGGTAGCGGTCC
>CAYZPZ010000308.1:0-1684 GCA_964480205.1 uncultured Conexibacteraceae bacterium | reverse complement strand
GCAGTCCATCCCCGCGGTCTACGCCCTGGTCGACGGCAAGGTCGTCGACGGCTTCATCGGTGCGCAACCGGAGCAGACGGTGGCGGCCTGGGTGGCCAGCCTCCTCCCGTCGGAGGAGGAGTCGAAGGTTCGTGCGCTCATCGACGCCGGCGACGAGGACTCGCTTCGCCAGGCGCTCGACCTCGAACCCGACAACGGCGAGGTCATCACCGCGCTGGCAGCGCTGCTCGTCGATTCCGGTGATGCCCACGCCAAGGCGGACGCGCTGGACCTGTTGGCCAAGATCCCCGAGACGCCCGAGACCCGCCTGATCGCCACGCAGGCCCGGGCTGCGAACCCCGACGTCCCCGCCGACGTGGAGGCGAAGCTCGACGGGCTGCTTCCGCAGGTGAAAGCTGACGACGAGGCCCGCCAGACCTACGTCGACATGCTCGAGTTGATGGGCCCCACCGATCCTCGTACGGCCGAGTACCGCAAGAAGCTCAGCACGGCGCTGTACTGAGCGGTCGTCCGGTGCTGCGGCCCCGACGCGAGCCGCCGGGCATCGACGACATCCGCATCGTGCACGGCGTCGCCGCCCCTGGGGCGACCGCGACCACGCTCGGATCCACGGTCTTCGTCCGTCGTGGGGCGACGCTGGGTGCGCGGCTCCGCCGCCACGAGTACGAGCACGTGCTGCAGTTCTGGCGGTACGGATGGCTGGGCTTCTTCCGTCGCTACCTGGGTGCCTACGTCCGGTGGCGGTTGCGACGCCACGGCCACCGGGGCGCGTACCGGCGCATCCCGTTCGAGGTTCAGGCCGAATGGCGGGCTCGCCGTGCGCTCGGGATCGGCGTGCCCTCCGACGACGATCGCTGATCGTCAGCCGCCGGGCTCGTCCTCGACCTCCGGCTCGTCGTCGACGTCGGGCGGGCACGCCTGCCGCTCGGCCTGCATGGCGGCGCGTTCCTCGTCGGTGAGCTCGGGCTTGCCCGCCCACGGCGGCTTGCCGCGGCACGGGTCGTCCGCGTGCTTGTCGACCCTGGTCTGACCGGGCGCCTCCCCGCTCTTGCCGTTCCCGACGCCGTCCGGCGGTCCGGCGCCATCGGGCCGGCCACCCTTCGGGCAGGCGTCCTTGGCGGCCTTCTTCTCGGCCTCGGGGAGGTCGCTCTTCGCGATGTTGCTGACGCACTGGCCCCTGGTGCCCTCGGGAACCGCGATGTTGACGGTGCCGAGCACGTCGTGGGCGACGTCCTGGGCCGGGTCCGGCAGCGCACCCGCCATGGCGAGCCCGGTGGAGCCGAAGGCGAAGCCGACGACGGCAGCGGCGGCGACGGCCAGGCGGCTGAAGCGGGCGCCGGCCCGGTCGGGGGCCACGGCCGACATCCGGTGGAGGTGGCGGGTGCGGACGTCGTCGGGCACGGGCTGCGTCCCGAGATCGTGGAGCCGGTCGGTGAGCGGTGTCTCGTCCATCAACCGGTGATCGCCGGCGAGTCCGAAAAGGTCACGATCGATCCTCGGACGATCGCTCGGCGAGGTGGTCGGCCAGCGCCGCCAGTCCACGGGCCTGGAGCATCTTGACCGCACCCGTCCGCTTGCCGGTGATCCGAGCCACCGCACCCAGCGGGAGGTCGGCCACGTACCGGAGCACGACCACTTCCCGCTGCTCCGGTGTCAACCGGTCGAGTGCGGCCACCAGGGCCGG
>CAYZPZ010000307.1:0-1695 GCA_964480205.1 uncultured Conexibacteraceae bacterium | reverse complement strand
GCGGAGAATGTCGAGCTGCTTCGCCGGATCCACGAGTCATTCCTTCAGCTGCCGCCGGGCTTGGTGAAGGAGGTGCTCGCCGAGGCGGAGACTTTCGACGAGGCCGCTGCGAAGTTCGGCGACTCGGCGCGTCTGTCGGGGTTCAGCGCGCTGCTGGAGCGTGTCTCTCCCCAGGTGGTCATCGATGCCCGTCACGGAGTCAATCCCTTCGGCCACGGCGGGCTGTGGCGGGGACGCGATGAATGGTGGCAGTTCTGGCGAGACTGGCTTGAGACGTGGGACGACTTCGACTACGACGCTTCGAATTTCGAGGCGATCGGGGACGACGTCCTGATCGATCTCCACATTCGAGGGCGCGGCCGCGAAAGCAAGGTCCCTGTGGAGTGGTCCCAGACCCAGATCTGGACGTTTCGGGACGGAGAGATCGTCAAGCTCCGGCCCGGCTATCCGAGCAGGGAGGCGGCGTCTGCCGACGCCGGGGGGGAGGCGCGATGAGGTTCGAGAAGTGGCAGGCGCTCGGCAACGACTACGTGATCGTCGAGGCCAAGGAGCTTGCCTGGGAGCTCACCGCCGAGCGGGTCCGTCGCATCTGCGAACCGCACTTCGGGGTGGGCTCCGACGGAGTGCTGCTGCTCTCGGAGCCCTCAGACTCCGCGCACGTGGCGGACCTGCGCATCTTCAATCCCGACGGATCGGAGGCGGAGCTGTCGGGAAACGGCGCCCGCCAGGCGGCCCTCTACCTGCGCCGGTCCGGCTGGACCACCGAGGACGAGTTCACGATCGCCACCGTGGCCGGCCCGATCACCCCGACGATCACCTCCGAGCGAACCTGCCGAATCGAGATGGGTCGCGCGAGCACCACCTCGGCCGGCTTCCCCGGCGGCCCCGAGAACGGGCGTGCGGAGCTCGAGGCGGGCGGGCGCAGGTGGCGCTTCCAGCACGTCTCGATCGGCAACCCGCAGTGCGCGATCGAGATGTCCGACGGCCTCGAGGAGCTCGACCTCGGCTCGATCGGGCCGGAGATCGAGTCGCACCCGCTGTTCCCCAACCGGACCAACGTCAGCTTCTACCGCGTTGACGGGGGCGCTGAGAGCACCCGAGTGCGTGCCCGGATCTTCGAACGCGGGGTGGGGGAGACGCTGTCCTCGGGGACCGGCGCTTCGGGGGCCGCTGTCGCCGCCCATCTCGCCGGGGCACCGAGCCCGCTCACGGTCGAGCTCGACGGCGGCGAGCTCGAGGTCGAGGTCGGCGAGGAGCTCCAGGTGGGCCTCACCGGCTGGGCCGAGCCCCTCTACGCCGGCCGGCTCTCCGCGGAGTTGGTGCGAGCGCTGGGACGGTAGCCTGCCGCGCCCGATGGCTCTTACCGACCCATCCCAGCGGCTCGAGGCGATCCCTCCCTACATGTTCGCCGAGCTCGAGCGCAAGATCGAGCAGAAGCGCGACGAGGGAATCGAGGTGATCAGCCTCGGGATCGGCGACCCCGATACGCCCACCTTCCGCTACGTGGTGGAGGCGATGCGCGGGGCGGTCGGCGACCCCAGCACGCATCGCTACCCCTCCAATCGCGGGCGGCCCGAGTTCCGCCGGGCCTTCGCGGATTTCTACCGCTGGCGCTTCGGCACGGACGTCGATCCGGTCGATGAGGTGATCCCGGCGATCGGGGCGAAGGAGTGCATCTACAACCTCTGCTTCGCC
>CAYZPZ010000306.1:0-1707 GCA_964480205.1 uncultured Conexibacteraceae bacterium | reverse complement strand
GACGGCGCCGAGCTGCTGGTGCTGACCGACCGCACCGTTTACGACGGCGAGCGGCGCTACCTCGACCCCCATCTCGCAACCTCGGCCGTCGACCAGGCCCTGAAGACCTACCGGGTCAGCGATGGCGAGAACCTGCGACGGCGCTGCTCGATCGTGCTGCGCTCTGCGGCGATCCGCAACGTCCACGACGTGGTGCTGGCGCTCGGCCTCGGCGCCAACGGGGTCTGCGCGTATGTGATGCTCGAGGTGATCTGCGTCGACGAGTACGAGGCCGACGTCGACCACCTCTGCTCGGCGCTGCGCAAGGGCATCGAGAAGGTGATCTCGACGATCGGCATCCACGAGGTACGCGGCTACGCCCGCCAGTTCTCCTCGATCGGAATCAAGCCCGAGCTGGCCGAGATCTTCCAGACCCCCGCCTACGCAGCCAGCGAGGGCGGCGGGGCCGGCTTCGCCCTGCTCGACGCCGACACCGACGAGCGCCACAAGATCCTCAGCGGCGCCGAGGAGGCGAAGCCGGCGAAGACCTTCCGCTTCTACCCCAAGGTCTACAAGGCGGCGGTCGCGGCCTCCAACGGCTCCGCCGACTATGCCGAGTATTCCCAGAAGGTGCGCGACCTCGAGGGCCAGAACCCGATCTCGATGCGCCACATCATCGGCCTGCGCAAGGAGCCGGACCGCCAGGCGGTCGATCCCTCCAGCGTCGACGCCAGCGTCGGCCACCACGACTACCCGGTGGTGATCTCCTCGATGAGCTTCGGCTCGCAGTCCGAGCCCGCCTTCCGCGCCTACGCCGAGGCGGCCAAGCAGATCAACATCCTCTGCATCAACGGCGAGGGCGGCGAGATCCAGGACATGTACGGCCGCTACCGCAAGTGGCGTGGCCAGCAGGTCGCCTCGGGCCGCTTCGGGGTCTCGGCCGAGATGCTCAACTCCTCCTACGTCGCCGAGATCAAGATCGGCCAGGGCGCGAAGCCCGGCGAGGGCGGGCACCTGCCCGGCAAGAAGATCACCGGAAAGGTTGCCGCGGCGCGAAACGCCACCGAGGGCACGGACCTGATCTCCCCCTCGAACAACCACGACCTGTACTCGATCGAGGACCTCGCCGAGCTGATCGACGAGCTGAAGACGGTGAACCCGGACCTGCGCGTCTCGGTCAAGGTCCCCGTGGTGCCGAACGTCGGCACGATCGGGCTCGGGATCGCGAAGGCGGGCGCCGACATCATCACCCTTTCCGGGTTCGAGGGCGGCACCGGCGCCGCGCGCCAGCACGCCCTGCGCCACGTCGGGCTTCCCTCCGACATCGGCACGCGGCTCGTGCACCGCGCGCTGATGGAGGCCGGCATCCGCAACCGGGTCGAGATCTGGGCGGACGGCGGCTACCGCCACGCCAACGACATCGTGAAGCTGCTCTGCATGGGGGCCAACCGCGTCGCCTTCGGCACGCTCGCGATGGTCTCGCTGGGCTGCACGATCTGCCGCGGCTGCCAGCTTGACACCTGCCACGTCGGAATCGCCACCCAGATCGAGACCGTCGAGCAGGCGACCGAGAAGGGGCTGAAGAAGTTCACCCCGCAGGCGGTGGACACCGCGTCGGAGAACTGCGCCCGCTTCTTCAAGGCGATGGGAGAGGAGGTCGAGCAGGTCGTCGCCGGAATGGGCTACGAGCGCGCTCAGGACCTGGTCGGCCGCTACGACCTGCTCGAG
>CAYZPZ010000305.1:0-1709 GCA_964480205.1 uncultured Conexibacteraceae bacterium | reverse complement strand
GTCAATCCTCTCCCGGACATCGGAGGGAGCGTCGAGAACGACCACCGGCCGCGGCGCCAGGCGGTTCCTCAAATCCTCCACAAAAGCAGCTGCGTCGGCAACGTCGGCCGGTTCGAGGCGCAGCCAGGCGAGCCCTAGCCCAGCCCGACCTACTGCGGCCGCCCCGATGCTGTCGGCGGCGCGAACGACCCTGGAGACATCGGTGGGAAGCGCCGAGACCTTCGCTACGAGCCCCTCAGGCGCGCGCTGGCCGGCGCGCTGGTGCGCCCACAAAGCCTCGCCGTCATCCTCCAGGCTGGTCTCTAGGCCGGCTGCTTCCATCACCTGCTTAGCGCGCTGCCCTTGGTTGCGGGCGGCTCGTCCGCCGAAGCGAGCCAGCAGGCAGCCCTCGCCGCGCTCCCATCTAAAGTCGAGCGAGAATGCCGCAAGCGGGGAGCCCGCGAGAGAGGTCGCGCCTTGTTGAAGCGCCTGCGGATCGTCCGTCTTTCCGACTGCCGTAAGCGCCCCCTCGGGGATGGGGTGGAGCCGCAGCGAGATCTCGACTATCACACCGAGCGTCCCGAACGACCCGGTAAAAAGCTTGCCGAGGTCGTAGCCGGCCACGTTCTTGATCACCTTGCCGCCGGAGTGTATGAGCGACCCGTCGGCGAGCACGGCGCGGATCCCGATGACCTGGTCACGGACCCCTCCGTACCGGTGTCGCAGGGGACCCGAGTCCGCCGTTGCCACCACTCCACCGATGGTGGCCCCGTCGCCGGCGCCGAGCGCCGGGTCCACGGCCAGCATCTGCCCGGCTTCGGCGAAGACGCTCTGAGCGTTGGCAAGACGAACTCCCGCCTGCACAACCGCGGTCAGATCTCCTGCGTTGTGCTCGACGATGTTGTCCAGGCCACGGGTGGGCAGCGAGACTGCGCCGGAAAGCGGCGGTCGCCCCCAGCATAGTTTCGTCCCTCCGCCGCAGACGCGCACGGTACTCCCTTCGGCCGCCAGCGCCTTGAGAGCTTCGGCAACCTCCGCGTACTGCGAGAGAGTCTCGACCTGCATCAGAACCGTTCCGCGATGCCCGCTTGTTCCAGCGGGTGCCGGCGGTAGGGGCCGGGAACCTCGCCGCACAGCCTCGGCGTCGGCATAACCTTTCCCGGATTGGCGAGCTGTTCTGGGTCGAACGCACACCGCAGCCGCTGGAACGCGTCGAGGTCGGCCTCGGAGAACATCTTGGTCATGTAGTGCTTCTTCTCGATGCCTATGCCGTGCTCGCCGGTCAGCGAGCCGCCCGCGTCCACACAGGCCTGGACTATCAGCCCGGCGACCTCCTCGGCTCGCTTCGCCTCGCCCGGGACGCTGTGATCGTAGAGCACGAGCGGGTGGAGATTTCCGTCGCCGGCGTGGAACACGTTGGCGACACTGACGTTGAATCGGCGGGCGAGCCCTTCGATGGCGTGCAGCACCTCGGGAAGCTTTGTCCTGGGGATCACGCCGTCCTGCACGTAGTAGTTGGGGGCCAGCCGCCCCATCGAAGCAAAAGCGGCCTTCCGCGCCTTCCAAATCAGCTGGCGCTCCGCCTCGTCCCGCGCGATGCGTATCTCGACGCTCCCGCTACGCTCGCAGATGTCGACGACTTCGCCGAAGGCCAACTCGCACTCGGCCTCCGATCCGTCCAGCTCGACGATGAGGGCGGCGCCCACGTCAAGACGGTAGCCCGCGGCCGT
>CAYZPZ010000304.1:0-1714 GCA_964480205.1 uncultured Conexibacteraceae bacterium | reverse complement strand
GATCGGGAAGACCGCATTGATCCAGGGCCACTCGGCGGCGAAGCCGAGGCCGCCGCCCGCGAGGCCGCCGAGCGCACCGAGCGCCAGGGGCCGGGCCGCCAGGGCCAGGGCGAGCAGCTCGACCAAGCCGGCCTCGACCAGGTACAGCGGGAACGCCGGGGTCGGCTCGCCGAGGATCGGGCCGACGATCAGCGAGATCGCGCCGCGGATCACCAGATAGAAGGCGACCGCCGCCAGGGCGCCGCCGGGCCCGAGCCAGACGCGGGCGGCGACCAGCGCCAGCCCGGCGCCGATCGCGATCATCAGCGGCTGCAGGACCAGCTCGAACTGCGGCACCCCGTAGTCGAACTCGCCCTGGTAGATGGAGAGCCCGGCGAGGAAGCCGCCGGCGATCAGGGCGCGGTTGGGCCAGAGCGGCAAGTCGGGCAGCGCGTCGGCGAGCCGGGCCAGCGGGGTGCGGTGCCCGGCGCCGTTGCCCGAGCCCGGGAGGTCGCGCGGGCGCCCGCGGAAGTTGGCCACCCCCTCCTCGAAGAGGATCGCCACCCCGACCAGGGTGAGCATGCCGCCCGAGAGCATCACCAGATGCGTCGGCCCCCACAGGGTCACGTCCTGGCCGAAGGCGCGGTGCCAGAGGTCGTCGAGCGGGAAGCCGGCGAAGGCGAAGAGGCCGGCGGCGCCGATCAGAGCGCCGCCCAGCGGCACCATCCCCCGCCCTGGGATGCGCAGCGCCGCGCGCCCGGGCCGCTCGCCCTCCGGGACAAGCACCGTGGAGAGATAGCCGGCGATGATCACCCCGTAGAGGCCGGCGAGGATGAAGTAGTGGGAGGGGTTGGCGAGAGGGCCCTCGTCGCGGCCCTCGGCGATGTGCAGGGAGACGTCCCACATGTAGCCGAACAGGGCGCCGACCAGGGAGACCCCGGTCACCGCCAGCGGGATCGCCGCCCAGGCGGGCAGTCCCGAGACCCGCTCGGAGAAGGCGGCGAGGGCGCCGAGCGGGGTGCGGCGCCCGCGGCGATGGGCCTCGCCGAGGGCGATCACCGCGCCGAAGGCGACGGCCAGCGCCAGCGTCATCGCCACCAGCTCGGTGGTGGCGGCGCCCCCGGCGGGGGCGCTCTCGGCTGCGATCGGGGTCATCACGTGCGTGTTCATGGCTGGATCCTGGGTCTCAGTCATTCCTACGGCTCCGTAGCTACTGCACCGTAGCATACGTGATAGCTTTCCTACCCGAAGTAGCAATTCGTCACACAACGAATTCGGGAGGACAGGGATGAGCGAGAACGAGAACCCGGTCGGCGCGGTCGCCGGGGCCGACGCCGATCAGCTCGCGGCGATGGTCGGGCAGGTCCCCGACGAGCAGCTCGCCGAGGGCCTGGCCAACGCGGAGGGCCGCAAGATGGTCCTCGACGAGATCTTCAAGCGGATGGCCGACCACGTCGAGCCCGAGAAGATCAAGGGCACCGACGCGATCGTCCACTTCACGATTACCGACAAGCCCGGCGGCGGTTCCGATACCTACGAAGTGGTGATCAAGGACGGTTCCCTGACCGTCACCGACTCCCCCACCTCCGAGGATCCCCGCGTGGCGATCTCGGCCGCGCCGGTCCCCTTCATCAAGCTGGTCACCGGCAACGAATCGGGCCCCGCCCTGTTCATGACCGGCAAGCTGAAGATCAAGGGCGACCTCATGTTCGCCACCCAGATGACGAGCTTCTTC
>CAYZPZ010000303.1:0-1752 GCA_964480205.1 uncultured Conexibacteraceae bacterium | reverse complement strand
CACCCAGGCCTGCAGCCCCAGCCCGGCGAGCAGGGCCAGGTATGGGTTGACCCACCAGACGCCGAGGGCGGCCAGCGCGGCGACGGTCAGCGCCGCGGCGGGCGCGATCTCGGCGATCGAGGCCGGCGGCGGCAGCAGCGGCCGCAGCAAGAACGCGGCCGCGCCGAAGCCGGCCGCAGCGAGCGCCACCCCGACCGCTCCGCCCCGCCCCAGGCCCTCCCCGGCCGGGTCGAAAGGGAACTCCGGCGAGTCGATCAACCCGAGGAATGCGACCGCATAGAGGACCAGCAGCGCCACCAGGAAGGGGATTGCGCGAAGCAGGGCCCAGCCCAGCGCGGCCCCGGCCTGAGCCGGGCTGTGCGCGGCGCGGCCCAGGCCGAACATGGCCACGGCCGCGACGGGCGCGAGCAGGGCCAGGGCCAGCAGCCCCAGGGTCCACCCGGGCAGCAGGTTGCCCGCCAGCCCGACGTAGACGTCAGGCCCGTGCTCAGGCGGGCTGGGCGCGCCGTCGAGTGCCAGGATCAGAGCGAGGGCGGCCCGGCCGAACCGATCGAGGGTGCCACGGTCGATCTCCGTCGCGGCCTCGCTCCCCGGCTCGGGAGGCAGCTCCCCCGACGCCGAGAGGCGGACCGCGTCCAGCCCGGACTCGATCAGCGGGGCCTGCTCGCCGAGGGAGGAGGGCAGGGCCAGCCGGAACAGCTCCTCGAGCGGGCCGGGGTCGCCGGCGGGCCGGTCGGCCTGGTCGGAGACCGTCTCGATCGCCGTCTGAGTGAGCTGGGCATTGTTGCTCTGGGGGCCGCTCGACCAGGGGACCACGAGCGGCGGCGAGAGATCCGGCGCGGCCGGCTGGCTCAGCACCACCGCGGCGTCCAGGTCGCCGGCGGCGCTGTGGTCGCGGATGAAGCGCTGGGCGCCCAGGGCGCCGATGCTGCCGCCGTCGGTGGAGACGAAGACGAGCGTCTTCTCGTGGGTGGCCCCCGTGAAGCCGTTGGCGATCTCCAGCAGAGCCGCCGTAGAGGCCAGGGTCGAGCCCGCGGCCTCGCCGCGGGCGACGTCGCGGTGGGCGATCAGCGCCACCTGGCGGTCGCTCTGGCCGGGCAGGACCGCGATCAGGTTCCGCAGCTCGACGTCCTCGCCCTCGAAGGAGGCCTCGAAGCGCTGCTCGGAGATCGCCGCCGACGGAATCGCCGTGAAGCGCGACTCGACCAGATCCGCGACGGCCGCGTCTTGGTCGGACCCGGGCCGCGGCTCAGGGGCCGCCGCCGCCAGCTCGCGTGCCAGCGAGGCCGCCGCGGCCGAGTCGAAGGCGTCGGGCGGCAGGCCCGAGCCCAGCGGCCTCGGCACCTCCAGCAGCGAGAACATCGCCACTGCCAGCGCCGCCGGCACACCGAGCAGCGCAGCCCTCCACAGGCGCAGGTCGATCATCGCCTTCTAACCTTGCATGCATGACGCGAGGACAGGCGCGGATCCTCCTCGTGGACGACGAGCAGGCCGTGCAGACCCTGCTCACCTACCCGCTTCGCAAGGAAGGGTACGAGGTGATTGAAGCACTCGATGGTCAGCAGGCCCTCGATCGCTTCTCCGAGCAGCGTTTCGATCTGGTGGTGCTCGACATCATGCTCCCCAGGCTCGACGGGATCGAGGTCTGCCGGCGGATCAGGACCCGCAGCCAGGTCCCGATCATCATGCTGACCGCCAAGGGGGACGAGATCGACAAGGTCGTCGGCCTGGAGATGGGCGCCGACGACTACA
>CAYZPZ010000302.1:0-1754 GCA_964480205.1 uncultured Conexibacteraceae bacterium | reverse complement strand
AGCTGCTCGACCGTGTAGGAGCCGGTGGCGACGCCCACCACCCGGATTCCGGCGCCGTGCCCGGCTTCGACGTCGCGGGGGGTGTCGCCGCAGGAGAAACAGTTGGCGGGGCCCGCTGGGTGGCCGAGCGCGTCGGCCGCGCGCTGCAGCGCCGTGCGGGTGAGCTCGGTGCGGTCGGGGGAGTCCGAGCCGTAGCCGCCGAAGGAGAAGAAGCGGTTGAGGTCGCCACGGGAGAGCTTGATGTGCGCCGCCTCCTCGACGTTCCCGGTAGTCAACCCGAGCGCGATCCCCTCGTCGGTGAGGCTGGCGAGCAGCTCCACCACTCCCTCCTGGATCACGTAGCCCGGGGAGTTCTCGACCTCCTCGGGAAGGTGATCGAGGCGCCGGCGCATCAGCGTCTCGGCCTCCTCCCCGCTGGGCTCGCGACCCAGCACGGCGCGGAAGCACTGCCGACCAACCTCCGGGTCCGGGACGCCCTTGCCGGTCACCGACGGCACGTCCACGTCGACGTCGTGGAGCTCCTTGAAGGCGCGCTTCCAGGCGCGGTCGCTGGCTCCACCGGTGCTGATCAGGGTGCCGTCGATGTCGAACAGGATCGCCTCGGTCACGGCTCCGAACGCTATTCGAGGGTTCCCCCAGAGGTGGGCGTATAGTCCGCTCGATGGCTCCCATCGAGCCCAGGGGTGCAGCGTGCGAGCGCCGCTGACCGCGCCGAGCCCCGGTCCAGCCCGCACGGCGCTGCGAGCGGCCTTCGAGGCCCGCGACCTCGACGCGATCGTGGCGGCCCTCGACCCCGAGGTGCTCGTCCACTCGCCGATCACCCACCGGATCAAGTTCCGGGGCGTCGCCGAGGCGCGAACCCTGTTCGAAACGGCCCTCGACGTCCTCGAGGACGTCACCTACACCGAGGAGTTCGTCGAGGACGGAGTCCAGATCCTCTGCTCCCGGGTGGCCTTCGGGGACCACGTGGGCGAGATGACGATCCGCCTTCGGCTCGGCGAGGAGGGACTGGTGCGGGAGCTGACCGTCTACATGCGGCCGCTGTTCACGCTGATGGCCTTCGCGGCATCGCTGGTCCCCTCCCTGGCGCGCCGGCGCGGCCGGGGCCGCGCCTTCGCAGCCTGGCTTCTCACCGCGCCGCTGGCCCGCCTCGCCTACTGGGGCGATCGCCTGTTCGCCACCCGCCTGGTCGAGGGGACTCCAGCCGAGCCCCCTCAGCGCTCGCGCGCGGCGCGGTAGCGGCGGATCAGCGCGTTGGTCGAGCTGTCGTGGGAGAGCTCGGGCTCGGCGGCGGACTGGAGCTCGGGGATGATCTTCACCGCGAGCTGCTTGCCCAGCTCGACGCCCCACTGGTCGAAGGAGTCGATGCCCCAGATCGCACCCTGGGTGAAGACGCTGTGCTCGTACAGCGACACCAGCGAGCCCAGGGTCCGCGGGCTGAGCCGGTCGGCGAGGATCACGTTCGAGGGGCGGTTGCCCTCCATCACCCGGTGAGGGACCACCGGCTGCGGCGTCCCTTCCGCCCGAACCTCATCGGCGGTCTTGCCGAAGGCGAGCGCCTCTGGCTGGGCCAGCACGTTGCTGAACAGCAGGTCGTGGTGGCTCCCCCCCTCGGCCGGGAGCGGGTTGAGCGAGCGGTGAAAGCCGATGAAATCGCAGGGAATCAGTCGCGTCCCCTGGTGGATCAGCTGGTAGAAGGAGTGCTGCCCGTTGGTCCCCGGCTCGCCCCAGTAGATCGCGCCGGTCTCGTAGTC
>CAYZPZ010000301.1:0-1770 GCA_964480205.1 uncultured Conexibacteraceae bacterium | reverse complement strand
GGCTATACGAGCCTGAAATCGACAAATCAGGGGGCAAGTCGAACGCCTCGGCAAGCCAACGCGGATAGAGACGGGCACCTCCAAATGGGTACAAGGGGGCGCCGAAGAAGAGGAAATTCTTCGCCAACAGAGGGAACATCAGTAGCCAGGGCAGTGCCAGGGCGACTCGAATCGATCTGCGATCGAGCGCGCTAATGGCAGCGCCCTTGAAGATCAGAAGAGCGAGTCCGGCACCGATCAGATACGGTCCTGCCTGGTATTTGACGAGAAACGTTGCGCCGGCAACCAAACTGAGCCCGATGATCGCGCGGCCTACAGGCGCCTCGTCGACCGTCATCACCCAAAGAGACACCACGAGTACGGACAGAATCAGGTAGACGTCGGTCATCGCCTCTGATCCCAAACGGAAGAGAAGCGGAGCCGACCACAGAAGCGCCATGGCAAGCCAGCCGACTCTCGGAGATCCAAGCCGCGCACCGGACACTCCTACGAGGATCACAAGGAGGACCAAAGCCACCCAATGGAGAACCGCAACACCGGCTTCTCCGGCCGACGCCAACAGCACACCGTTCAGCATCTGGAAAGTCGAGACGAATGCAAGGTGATAGTCGTCCGGCAAGTGATAGATGGATCCTGCCTCGAGAAACTCTTGTGGGGCTTCGATGTGGTATGACGCGGCATCACGCGAGATCATCGGACCGAGAGCGACCAACAATAAGAAGATGGCCAACACTCCGTGGGCCGCAAGAACGACTCTTCCTCCCCATGGCCTCACCAGGCCCCTGACCTCATTTATCACACCTCGGCCAAGGCCGCCCAAGTACGCGAGCGTGGATCGGTCGAAAACGGCGAAGATCAGGGCGATGCAGGTGACTCGGACGGAAAGGGGTGAGAAGTATCCAAGGAGTCCGAAAGCCATCAAGACACTCCCCGTTACGGCTGACCCAATCAAGAAGGCTGCCGCAAGCTCAAGCAGCGACGAGACTGAGGGGCGATGCAGCCGCTTCATGACGGCCGAACCCGTCATGGTCACACACAGGACAACTCCGGCTACTGCTAGGAGGGTCCTCACAGAGTCGCCAACAAGGATCAGGCCGTCGGAGTCCGGAGTTACTGACAGCCTAGGTGCGAACAGAGCCAGAGCAGCAAAGAGCTGGAGCCAGAGAACGGCTCCACGACGCCTTTCGATCCGGCCTCCAGCCCACGCCATCATCAAGCCAAGATTGTGCACCCACACATGCCTGACGTCCATGGGCCGATAGGCCAGTGTCGTAGATCCGGAACGGCGGCCCCAAGCGTACTTAACGACTCGAACGGCGATCTCAGCCGAACAGTCAACTACTCGAGAGTCGCCGGCATCACGTCGTGACGCTTCTTGTTCAGTTGCACCATGAGGTCGGCGATGAGTCCCACACCAGCCAGGGCAAACGCCACCCCCAAGAGAACAATGGTGTTCGTGGTGACCCGAAAGTCGTATCTGATGATGTCGTAGATGAGCTTGCCCAAACCGGCGGTCGTCAGCAACGCAGCGATGGGCCCGAAGAATCGGATCGGCTCATGCATGAGGATCATCCGAATGATCTGAAGCAGGTACCGCTGGGTGTCCTTCCACCAGTGGAACTTTGATGATCCCGATCGTTGCGAATACTCGATAGGTACGTACTTCACCGAATACCCGTTGGACAGGAATGCGAGGGTGATGGTGGTGACGCACGAGAACCCACGCGGGAGCAGGTAGAGAAACTGGTCTCCCACCTCTCGTCTGAACGC
>CAYZPZ010000300.1:0-1786 GCA_964480205.1 uncultured Conexibacteraceae bacterium | reverse complement strand
GACCACGATCACGGTGTTGCCGAGGTCGCGCAACCGCTCCAGGGTTCGGATCAGCTTGGCGTTGTCCCGTTGGTGCAGCCCGATCGAGGGCTCGTCGAGGATGTAGAGCACGCCGACCAGGCTGGAACCGATCTGGGTGGCCAGCCGGATGCGCTGGGCCTCGCCGCCCGAGAGCGTGCGAGCCGACCGGGCCAGGTTCAGATAGCCGACCCCGACGTTGTCGAGGAAGGCCAGCCGCTCGGTGATCTCCTTGACCAGCAGCCGGGCGATCGCCCGCTCAGTCTCGTTCAGCTCCAGCGCCTCGATCCACTCCAGCGCCGCGCGCGCCGAGAGCTGCGTGTACTCGTGGATGGAGATGCCGCCGACCTTGACGGCGAGGCTCTCGGGCCGCAGCCGCGCCCCCCCGCAGCTCGGGCAGGGCTGCTCGGCCATGTACCCCTCCACCCGCTCGCGCACGGCCTCGGAGTCGGTCTCGTCGTAGCGGCGCTCGAGGTTGTTGACGATGCCCTCGAAGCGAACCCGGTAGGAGCGCCGCCGCCCGAACCGGTTCGTGTAGCTGACCTTGTGGCGCTCCGAGCCCGTGCCGTACAGGAAGACCTCGCGCTCCTCTGCGGAGAGCTCCTGCCATGGGGCGTCCACGTCGACCCCCTCCGAGTCGGCCACCGCCTCGACCAACCGCTTCCAGTAGCGCGAGTGACCGGTGCGCCAGGGCTGCAGCGCGCCCTCGGCCAGTGACAGGGTGGGGTCTGGGACCACCAACTCGGGATCGACCACCCGCTGGAAGCCGAGGCCGTGGCAGCGATCGCAGGCCCCGTGGGGGGAGTTGAAGGAGAAGATCCGCGGCTCCAGCTCCGGGATCGAGGTTCCGCAGTTGAGGCAGGCGAAGCGCTCGCTGAAGGTGAGCCGGTGCTCGATCCCCGCCGGGAGCTTCCCCGCCCCCGTTGCTCCCTTGACGCCACCCGCCGCCTCGGAGGTCTCGGCGGGCGCTGCGGGCTTAGCGTCGTCGCCCGCAGCAAGGATGTCGACCTCCACCACGCCCCCGGCCAGCGCGGCCGCCGCCTCGATCGACTCCGAGAGGCGCCGGCGCAGGTCGGTCTTCATCACCAACCGGTCGACCACGACCGAGACGTCGTGGTTGAACTTCTTGTCGAGCTTGATCTCCTCGTCGAGGCGGCGGACCTCATCGTCCACGCGAACCCGCGTATAGCCCTCCAGCCGGAACTGCTCGAACAGCTTCTCGAACTCGCCCTTGCGGCCGCGAACCACCGGGGCCATCACCATGAACCGGGTCCCGTCCTCCAGGGTCATCACCCGGTCGGTGATCTGCTCCGCCGATTGTCCCTCGATCGGCTCGCCGCACTCGGGGCAGTGCGGGCGCCCCACCCGGGCCCAGAGCAGGCGCAGATAGTCGTAGATCTCGGTCACGGTGCCGACCGTGGAGCGAGGGTTGCGCGAGGTGGTCTTCTGGTCGATCGAGATCGCGGGGCTCAACCCCTCGATCGAGTCCACGTCGGGCTTCTCCATCAGCCCCAAGAACTGGCGCGCGTAGGCCGACAGCGACTCCACGTAGCGGCGCTGCCCCTCGGCGTAGATCGTGTCGAAGGCGAGGCTCGACTTACCCGACCCTGACAGCCCGGTCATCACGATCATCGCGTTGCGAGGCAGCTCGAGGTCGATGTCCTTGAGGTTGTGCTCGCGTGCGCCGCGGATCACTATGCGCTCGGAGGGCGGCATGGCGAACAAGTGTACGAGGGGCTCTGGAGGGCACCCCGAGGGGCCGCGCGGT
>CAYZPZ010000299.1:0-1798 GCA_964480205.1 uncultured Conexibacteraceae bacterium | reverse complement strand
GCCACATGCCCTACGTCGAGGGCTTCGGCACCTACCCGTTCGGCGAGGAGTGGCTGTTCGACGCCGTCGCTCGCTCGCACCTGCCGGTGCTGGAGGTAGCCCAGGGCCTCACCCTGACGATCACCCCGGTGCTGGCCGACCAGCTCGAGGCGCCGGGGGTGGGGGAGCGGATGCTCGCCTTCCTGCGCCGCCACCGGCTGGAGGCCGCCGAGCGCGATGCCCGGGAGGCGGATCCGCCCCTGCGCGAGGCCGCCGCGGCAGAGGCCGACCACTACCGCCGGGCGATCGAGCGTCTGGAGGACCTGGGCGGCGACACCGCCGCCGCCTTCGGCCGGGCGGCGGCCGACGGGTGCGTGGAGCTGATCGCCTCGGCGGCCACCCACGCGGTGCTGCCGAAGCTCGCCACCCAGGCCGGGCGCAGGCTGCAGGTCGACGCCGGCCTGCGCTCGCACCGCCGCCGGTTCGGCCCGAGCGCCGGCTTCTGGCTTCCCGAGTGCGCCTACGTCCCCGGGGTGGAGACGGTGCTGGCCGAGCGCGGCATCGACTACACCTGCCTCGACCAGAGCGCCCAGGAGGAGGCGGGCGACTCGCTGGTGCCGCTAGCCCTGCCGGGCGGGGTCACCGGCTTCACCATCGACTGGCCCGCGGTCGCCCTGGTCTGGTCGGAGGGGGGCTACCCGTCGGCGCCCGAGTACCTGGAGTACCACCGCCTCTCCGCCAACGGGTCCCGCCTCTGGTCGATCGCAGGAGAGCCCTACGAGCCCGAGCGGGCCCAGCGCCGCGCGGCCGCCGATGCCGAGGCCTTCCTGGGCGTGGTCGGCGAGCGGCTCGAGTGCCACCGCCGCGCTCGCGGCGAGCCCGGCCTCTGCACGTTCGCCATCGACACCGAGCTGCTGGGGCACTGGTGGGCCGAGGGGCCGGTCTGGCTCGAGGCGGTTCTGGGCGGCGCCGAGCGCCACGGGATCGCGACGGTGACCCTGACGGAGGGCCTGCGGCGCCATCCCGCCGAGCCGCGAGCAGCCCGCGAGTCGAGCTGGGGGGAGGCCAAGAGCCTGGACACCTGGGACTCGCCAAGCGTCGCCGATCTGGCCTGGAGCGCGCGGCGGCTGGAGCTGCGGCTGCTCCGGCACCTGGGCGCGGGTCGCCCGCCCGGGGACGCGGAGCTCCGCGCCGCCCGAGAGCTGCTCGCGGTGCAGTCCAGCGACTGGGCGTTCATGGACCACCGCGGCCAGGCCGGCGACTACCCGTATACCCGGGCGGTGGCCCATGCCGAGGGGCTGCTGCACGCCATAGACTCCCCCGAGGTGCCGGAGCCGGCATTGCGCAACCTTGCCCCCGACCTCAGCCTGGCACCGCTGCTGGAGCCGTGACATGACCCGCGTGCTGATCCTCTCCTGGGAGTACCCCCCGCTGATCGAGGGCGGGCTGGCCCGCCACGTGCGCAAGCTCTCCGAGGGCCTGGTGGACCGGGGGGTGGAGGTCCACGTGCTCACCCGCGGGGGCGAGGAGTCCCCGGCCGAGGACGAGGTGTACGGGGTCCACGTGCACCGGGTGCGCGAGCCGACCCGGCCCGCCGATCTGAACGAGTTCGTGGCCTGGGTGGAGCGGATGAACTCGGACATGCTCGCCGCCGGCGTCGAGCTCGGGGACCGCTACAGCTTCGAAGTGGTCCACGGCCACGACTGGTTGGTCGCCAACGCCTGCGACCACCTGGCCAAGCGGTTCGACGCGCCGCTGGTCACCACGATCCACGCGACCGAGCACGGCCGCCACCAGGGCTGGGTCGACAAGCACCCCC
>CAYZPZ010000298.1:0-1810 GCA_964480205.1 uncultured Conexibacteraceae bacterium | reverse complement strand
GTCGACACGGCCTGTTGCAGTCGTTTGGGCGCAAATTCCGGTCTCCTGGCCCCCCGCCAGGGCAAAAAAACCTCCGGCCGGCGGCGGAGGGGCGGCAATCCTAGCCGATGGACGGCCTACAGCAGCGGCGCCGTCCCCAGGGTCATGTCCACGCCGAGCACCTGCTCCGGTGCGGCCCGTGCTAACCGCGGCGGCGGGAGTCCGCTTTGCGCACGGACTGGACCCGCCCGCTGTCGCGGTCCACCGCCGACATCTCGCCGCTGGCCGGATTGACCGCGGCGTACTCCCCGGTGTCGAGCTCGCGCTTCACCCCCTCGTCCACCTCCTGCTCCACGGGGGCCGGAGCCCGGCGGCCCGCCGGCCGGATCCCGAGCAGACGCTGGCGCAGCCTGACCCGCCTCAGCTTGAGGATCTCCAGAACCTCGATCACATACACGCTCGCCACCAGCGCCCCCAGCAGCAATACACCCATCACAGCCGTCCACGGGGCGTCGAAGTTGCCCCGGTTGTCGCTGTAGGGAATGAAGCGGAGGGCGAGCGCCAGGCCCGCCAGCATCAGCGTCCAGCCGTACAGGTACTTGAGCGTGCGCCGCTGGGAGAAGCCGATGTTGGCGAGGCGGTGGTGGAAGTGCGAGCGGTCGGCGCTCCACACCGGCTGGCGGTACTTGAGCCGCTTGGCGACCACGAAGCTCGTGTCCAGGATCGGGACCGCGAGCACCAGCAGCGGCAGGGCCAGGGCCAGGGCGGCGTTCGTCTTCAGGGATCCCTGGACCGCGATCGCGGCCAACAGATAGCCGAGCAGGTTGGAGCCCGTGTCGCCCATGAAGCTGGAGGCGGGCGGGAAGCCATGGCGCAGGAACCCGAGCGAGGCGCCCGCGGTCAGCGCCGCCAGGACCCCGGCCTCGTAGCGGTCGAGCGAGATCGCAATCACCGCGAAGGCCGCGGCGGAGATCGCGCAGACGCCCGAGGCGAGACCGTCGACGCCGTCGATGAAGTTGATGATGTTGATCACCGCGACGATGCCGACCACGGTCAGCGGATAGGAGGTCCAGCCCAGGTCGAAGCCGCCGATGAAGGGCAGGGTGGTGATGTCCACCCGGACGTCGCCGAGCACGACCGGGATCAGCGCGGCCCCGATCTGCCCGAAGAGCTTGGGCAGGGCGGGCAGCTCGAAGATGTCGTCGGCGACGCCGAGGGCCGTGATCACGGCCGCGCCGCCCAGGATCGCCCGGGTCTCGTAGTCCCAGGGCAGCCATATCGCGCCGGCGCCGAGCACCGCCGCGAGGATCGCCAGGCCCCCGAGCTTCGGGGTGGGCACGTCGTGCAGCCCGCGTTCCTTGGGCTCGTCGATCGCGCCGATCCGGCGCGCGAGCATCTCCGCCGCCGGGACCAGCATCCAGGCGACCGAGGCCGCGAAGACGAAGGCCCAAACGGCGTCCCAGGCGTCGAGGGAGCGCATCGGGCTGATTGTCCCTAACTGGCGACGCCGAGCACGGCGTCGGCCAGGAGCTGCGGGTCGCGGGGGTGCAGGGCGCCTGCCCCCGCCGACCGGCGGGCGAGCTCGATCTCCTCGGGATCGGCGAGGGGCCGCAGCCGTCCCTCCGCGATCAGCCGCTCGTCGACCGCGCCGAGCCTGCCGCTGAACATCGTGTAGACCGGGGTCCCCAGCGCCACCGCCTCCCGGTTCATCGTGCCCCCGGCGCTGACCACCAGGTCGGAGAGGGCGATCACGCTCGGCGCGTCGATCGCCCGCTCGGGGACGATCAGGGCGGCGTCCGGCCCGCGGGGATGGGCGCCGCGGGCGGCCAGG
>CAYZPZ010000297.1:0-1833 GCA_964480205.1 uncultured Conexibacteraceae bacterium | reverse complement strand
ACATGTAGGCCATCTCCATGTCGAAGGCGATGAAGAGCAGGGCGAAGGTGTAGTAGCGGACGTGGAACCGCGGCCAGGCCGGATCCTCCCCCTCTCGGTAGAGGCTCTCCCGGCGAGCCATCGCCAGGCAGATCAGGGCGCCCGTGAGGCCGGCGACCCCGACTCCGAGCACGAAGAAGAGGCTGAGGGCGGTCACCGCCGCGATCATTACACACCCCCCGGGGGTATGCAAAGCAATGAACGTCCCGGAGCACCCCGCGTAGCGACCACTCCGGGACGTTCGTTTGGCGGGGGGCGGGTCTAGGGTGTGAGCGGGCGGTCGCCGACCCAGTAGCGGGGCCCGGGGCCGAGGCTGGCGGCGCGATCCCCGGGGTTGGCCAGCCGGCAGCGATCCAGCGAGAGGCAGCCACAGCCGATGCACTCGGTGAGGCCCTTGCGCAGGCGCTCGAGCTCGGTGATTCGCTGGTCGATCCGGGTGCCCCAGCCCTTCGACAGCCGCGACCAATCCCGCTTGGTGGGCGCTCGGTCGCCGGGAAGCTTGGCGAGCTCGGAGCCGATCTCCTCCAGGGTGAGTCCGACCTTTTGGGCGAAAACGATGAAGGCGATCCGCCGAAGCACCGAGCGCGCGTAGCGCCGGTGGCCGGAGCCCGCCCGCTCGGAGCTGATCAGCCCCCGCTCCTCGTAGAAGCGCAGGGCGGATGCCGCCACCCCGCTCCGGCGCGAGACCTCGCCGATCGTCAGCTGTTCCTCTTCCACAGCCGGGAAGTGAAGCAGCAAGTGGACTTGACTTCAAGCTCACTTGAACTTGTAGGGTGGGTCCACGACGTTCACCAGAGACGACTGGAGCCTTGGATGATCGACACCACCGGAGCGGCAGAGCGGATCACCGACGAGGTCACCTCTTGGCCGGGGGTCGAGGCGGGCCCCGGCCGGCGGGGCGAGTTCCGCTTCCGGCTGGGCCGCCGCGAGCTGGGGCACCTGCACGGCGACCGCGCCGCGCACTTCAGCTTCCCCAAGGGGACCTGGGCCGAGCTCTTCGAGGCCGGCCGGATCACCCACCATCCCGTCTTCCCCGGCAGGGAGGGCCCCGCCGCGCGTGCGATCCAGACCGACGCGGACGTCGAGGACGTGATCGCGCTGATGCGGCTCAACTACGAGCGGGCCGTCGAGCGGCACGGGCTTCCCGAGGGGGTGGCCTGATGAGCGCGACCGAGCTGACCGCCCGCAGCGAGGTGGTGCCGGGCCTGCGCGGCCTGGCGCCGCACCCTCTGTCCTTCGCACCCTCGCTGGAGGTCCGCGCCTTCCTGCTACAGCGCGAGCCCGGCAACGTCCTGATCTACAGCAGCGAGGGCCTCGCCGCCGAGGCGGAGGCGATCGAGCAGCTCGGCGGCGTCACCCGCCGCTACCTGAACCACTGGCACGAGTCGATGTTCTTCTCGGAGGAGCCGCGGGCCCCGCTGTTCGTGCACGAGGCCGACCGTCCCCACCTCCCCGAAGAGCTCGAGGTGCGGGGCACCTTCTCGCGCCGGCATACCCTCGACAACGACCTCGAGGTGATCCCCACGCCGGGCCATACCGCGGGGGCCACCGCGTACCTGTGGGACAGCGGCGAGCATCGGGTCCTCTTCACCGGCGACACGATTTATCTCCGCGACGGCGAGTGGGTGGCGGCGGTGCTGGAGTCCAGCGATCGACAGGCGTATATCCGCAGCCTGGAGCTGCTGCGCGAGCTCGACTTCGACCTGCTGGCTCCGTGGGCGGCGACAGCCGGCGGGGCGCCGGTGGCGGCGACCGACGCAGGCGACGCGCGCCGCCGGCTTGGCGCGATCCTCG
>CAYZPZ010000296.1:0-1835 GCA_964480205.1 uncultured Conexibacteraceae bacterium | reverse complement strand
GTAGCGCTCGTTGGTCTCCTCGGCGGTGGCGTAGCCGGCGTACTGGCGCATCGTCCAGGTCCGGTCGCGGTACATGCGCTCGTGGATGCCGCGGGTGTAGGGATAGGAGCCGGGCTCGCCGAGGCGCTCCTCCAACTCCGGCGCCACGTCGTCCTCGTCGTAGAGCGGCTTGATCTCGATCCCGGAGTCGGTGATCACCCGCTCGTCGTCGGGGTCGATGACCGGGGCGATGTAGCGGTGCAGATCCTCCTCCACCGCGGCGGCCTGGCGCTCGTCCTCGGGAGCGCCGTTGGCCCGGGCGCCGTCCGATCCCTTCCCTGCCGCCTTGTCCTGGGGGCGCGTGGCCATCGGGGGAAGGATACGGGCCCGCAGCTCGCCGCCTAGGGGACTACTGAGGTTCGGCCGGTGTGCTCAGACCATCCCCTCGAACGGACGCTTGGTGGGGACCGAGAGCTCGTCCATCACCGCCTCCAGCCACCCCTCGAGGCGCTCGCCGCGCCCCGCGCAGTCGGCGCTGACCGTGACCTCGGTGCCCCAGCCCTTCTCGCCGATCTCCACCTCGATCCAGTTCTGCTCGCCGTCTTCGCGCGCCTCCCAACCCAGGCAGATGCCCGGATCGCGCTCGTAGACGTTGACCTCGGTGGCGTGCCCGAGCAGTGCGGACATCAGGCCCTGCATCCGCTCGGGCTGGTCGATCAGCTCCCACAGCTCGGGCAGCGACTTGACCAAGGTGCGGCTTGCGGACCTCATGTCCGGGCCTTTCGACGGGGCCGGATGGCCCTCCTCCCGGGGCCTCGATTTGGGCGAAACCTGGCGTCCGGGTCGCTCGCCTAGGCCGTGCCCAGGAAGGCGGAGATCGCATCGGCCGCGCGCTCACCGGCCGCGCCGTCCCAGTGCGGGATCCAGGGAGGCTCGGCGGGCGGCTCGGCGGTGAGCGCGCCCTGGGCGGCCTCGCGCAGGGCCTCGGGGTCGAGCCCGAGCAGGGTGTTGGTGCCGAGCTCGACGGTGATCGGGCGCTCGGTGCTGGTCCGGTAGGTGAGGCAGGGGACCCCCAGCACCGAGGTCTCCTCCTGCACACCCCCGGAATCGGTGATCACCAGGCGCGCCTCGGCCTCCAGGGCGATGAAGGCCGAGTACTCCAGCGGCGCGAGCACGCGCAGGCGGTCGGGCATCCCGATCCCCGCCTGCTCGAGCCGGGCGATGGTGCGCGGATGGGCCGGGAAGAGGACCGGCAGCTCGGCGCTGAGCTCGCCCAGCACCTCGATCACCTCGCCGAGCCGCTCGGGATCGTCGACCAGCGCCGGTCGGTGCAGGGTGACCAGCACGTAGTCGCGCGGCATCACCTCGCGCGCCGCCAGCTCGGCGGCGCGATCGACCCCCTCGAGAATCCGGTGGAGGCTGTCGATCATCGTGTTGCCGACCAGCTCTACCCCGCTGAGGATCCCCTCGGCGGCGAGGTTCTCGACCGCGTCCTCGGAGGTGCAGAGCAGCAGGTCGGAGACCCGGTCGGTGACCACCCGGTTGATCTCCTCGGGCATCGAGGGGTCGCGCGAGCGCAGACCCGACTCCACGTGCCCGACGGGGATGTTGAGCTTGGTCGCGGCCAGGGCCGCCGCCAGCGTCGAGTTGACGTCGCCCGCCACCAGCGCCAGCTGCGCGGGGTGCTCGACCAGGTCCGCCTCGACCCCGGCCAGCACGCCGGCGGTCTGCTCCGCGTGAGTTCCCGAGCCCACTCCCAGGTTGGCGTCGGGCTGGGGCATGCCGAGCAGCTCGATGAAGCCGTCGGAGAGGGCGCGGTCGTAGTGCTGGCCGGTGTGCAGCAGGCGCACCTCGAT
>CAYZPZ010000295.1:0-1840 GCA_964480205.1 uncultured Conexibacteraceae bacterium | reverse complement strand
AGTACCGCAAGGGCTTCAAGTTCTCCACCTACGCCACCTGGTGGATCCGCCAGGCGATCGCCCGCGCGCTCGCCGACAAGGCGCGCACGATCCGCATCCCCGTCCACGTGGTCGAGAAGCTGAACAAGATCGGCCGCGCCGAGCGCAAGCTGGTCACCGAGTTGGGCCGCGAGCCCACGCCCGAGGAGATCGCCGAGGTCACCGGCATCGAGCCCGAGGAGGTCGACTCGATCAAGCGCTCCGCGCAGGCTCCGGTCTCCCTGGAGAAGCCGGTCGGCGACGAGGAGGAGTCGGAGTTCGGCCAGTTCATCGCCGATGAGCGCGCCGAGTCACCCTTCGAGCGCGCCGCCGAGTTGCTCACCAAGGAGGCGCTGAAGGAGGCGCTGGAGAACCTCTCCTACCGCGAGCGCCGCGTGCTCGAGCTCCGCTACGGGCTGGGCGGCGAGCACCCGCGCACCCTGGACGAGGTCGGCCACACCTTCAACGTCACCCGCGAGCGCATCCGCCAGATCGAGAACCAGTCGCTGAAGAAGCTGCAGTCGCTCGCTGAAGCCCAGAAGCTCCGCGAAGTCGCCTAGCCCCGCTCAGCGCCGGTTGATCACTGCCAGGCGCCGATGATGGCGCCGGCGATCAGGAAGGTGGCGAGCTGATAGCCGCCCTCGATTGCGAACAGGGCCGGCTTGCGTCCCTGTTTCGGGGTGAAGTTGATCTGCACGGCCTGCACGGTGGCAGCGAAGCCGAGCCAGGCGAAGGCGGCGACCGCGATCGACTCCCCGACGTTCTCGGCGCCGACCATGTCGACCAGGCGCGCCAGCACGTAGGCGAGCAGCAGCGCCGTGATCACCGGGACCACGTAGACGGCGACGCCCGCGCCGCCCTCGACGTCGGCCTGGGTGTAGCCGCGAATGCTCATCCAGGGCCGGCCGAACAGGGGGCCGTACCAGAGGAAGCCGAGCACCTGCGCGGCCGCGGCGGCCAGCACCACGGGCCAGTAGTTGACGTCGGCCTCGAACAGGTTCTCCATGTCGCGTCCTCGCTCTGCCGTCGGCAGTCTGCACCGGGCCGCGGACGGCAAGCCCACCGGGCTCCACCCGCTGCTTCAAAAAGTGAAGCTTTGGCGCTATCCTGCGGTTGTGCACGACGATTCCTGTCCTGTCTGTCGCACCGCCGAGGTGATCTCAGGCAAGTGGACCCTGCTGATCATCCGGGACCTCGCCGATGATTCACTTCGCTTCTGCGAGCTCGAACGCTCGCTGAGCGGGATCAGCCCCCGCACCCTCTCGCTGCGCCTGCGGTCGCTGGAGGAGCACGACATCGTCGAGCGCCGCACCTATCCGGAGGTGCCCCCTCGGGTCGAGTACGCGCTCACCGACAAGGGCAGGGCGCTGGTGCCGCTGATCGAGGACATGCGCGCCTACGGCCGCCGCTGGATCCCGCGCTCGGAGCGCGAGCCCGCCGCGGTCTGAGCTAGTTCTCACTGCAAGCGCGCCTGCATGCGCAGGACGGTCGCTCGCGCGGCTGAATCCAGCAGGCGTGACCATCTTGGAGAGCACCAGCGAGCGCCTCGAGGACGCTCTGCGCCGGCTCGCCGTCGAGGCAGCCGACCTGTTCGAGGAGCTGCTGGCCGCGGGGGCCGAGCTTCCCTTCGACCTCGAGGCCAGCGACGAGGGCCCTCTGCCGATGTACAGCTACTCGCCGCTCACCGGCGAGTTCATCTCCGGCCACGCCGCCGAGCTGCGTCGGCTGGAGGCGTTCGTCGAGGTCAGCGAGCTCGTCACCGAGGAAGCCGCGATCGGGTTCCTGGTCGGGCTCTGGGAGGGCCGCAGCGAGTTCGAGATCG
>CAYZPZ010000294.1:0-1844 GCA_964480205.1 uncultured Conexibacteraceae bacterium | reverse complement strand
CGTGGGTTCGAATCCCATCAGCCGCTTGAGGAGCCCGCCGCCGGCGGGCTTTTCTTATCCTGGTTCGGTGGCCTACACCAGCATCGAAGGGCGCGAAGGGCTGCTCGCCCCCCTGGCTGAGGCGGTCGACGAGACTGGAGCGACCGTCGCCTTCATCGGCACCGCCTACGAGCGGGTGGACGACCAAACGGCCGACCGGCTCGAGGAGCGGCTCTTCGCTCCGGCTCAACGGGCCTACGGTCGCGCCAAGCGCGCCCACGCGGAGTTTGCCGCCCGCCACAGCTTGCCCGGCCGCAGCTTTGCCCCGCCGGCCGAGCCCCCGGCGTCCCTGCAGGCCCGGGAGCTGATCGAGGCCGCCGCGGCAACCGCGGAGCGGGTCGACAACGCCCTGGCGACCCTCCAGGACGACCAGGCCCTGCTCGAGGTCGGCGATGTCGAGCTGCGCGCGGGGGTCGCCGCGGTGCGGGAGGACATCGGAGTCATCCCGCGCCAGGCTCGCGCGCTGCTTCGGACCCTCGGCCGCTAGCGCGGCCCGCGGATCACGCGTATGAGGTCTTCCTGCCGACGCTGCCGTCCTGCTTGTGGACGATGTGCAGGGCGCTGCGCGCCATCGCCGCCTTGCGGCCTGCCTTTTCCGCCAGCGACTTGGTGCGGTGGTTGCTGAGCTTGTGGCCATTGGCCGCCTTGTTCGCCCAGCCCTTCTCCGTCGCGACCGTGTGAACCTCTCTGCGGGGTGCCATTTTGGCTCCTTTGGTAGTTCCCCGGTGTATACGGCCGGCCACGGACGGACCGCCGCAGCCCCGCGTTACGCTTGCTCTACGGCGCCTTGGCGGAGTGGCTACGCAGCGGCCTGCAAAGCCGTTTACACCGGTTCGATTCCGGTAGGCGCCTCTGCCGCTCAGGGTCGGCGCGACAGATCGGAACCATCGGCGTCGGCGAAGAAGGTGACCTGGCCGGGAAGCGCGTCCACGGTCCAGCCGAGCTCGCCGTTGGGGCGGCGTTGCAGGGTCATCGCCGTCACCTCGGCCTGTGGCCCGAGCTCCTCGCCGACGCTCGTCAGGATGCGATCGACGGCGTCGGGATCTATCTCCTCGACCGGGAAGCTCTCGATATCCGGCACCACCCCCGCCGCCTCCGGGCCGATCGGCTCGGCGGGATCGCCCGGGTAGACGAGCACGCTGACGGAATCGCCCTCACGCGTCTTGAACAGGGCGCGGCCCTGGCTGATCTGCACTTGGACCAGTTGGGCATCCTCGCCGGCATCCTCCTTCACCGCTTCGACCCCGTCGGCGAACCCCTCGGAGGTGAAGGGGTCCTCGTTCGGGGTCTCCTCCCCGCAGCCGAGCAGCGCCGGGCCGGCGCCCAAGGCGAGGGCGAGGGCGAGCGTCCGGAGTCTCGCGGGGAGCGTCATCGGGCCGAGGATGCGACGATCCTAGGAGCTATGGACGAGGCCCTGCGGGAGAAGCTGGTGGGGATCTACGAGGTGACGAAGACGATCGCGGTCGTCGGCGCCTCCGACGACTCCTCCAAGCCCGCCCACCGAATCCCGCGCTACCTGAAAGGGCAGGGCTACCGGATCATTCCGGTCAACCCGAAGGGCGGGGAGATCCTCGGCGAGCGCGCCTACGCGTCACTGGCGGAAATCGCCGAGCCGATCGACGTGGTCGACGTCTTCCGTCCCTCCGAGGAGACGCCGGGGATCGCCCGCGAGGCGGTTGAGACTGGGGCCAAGGTGCTGTGGCTGCAGCTCGGCATCTCCTCCGAGGAAGCCCGCGAGCTGGCCGAGGGGGCCGGGATGACCGTGGTCATGGACATGTGCATGGGCGCCACCCACCGCAAGCTGG
>CAYZPZ010000293.1:0-1874 GCA_964480205.1 uncultured Conexibacteraceae bacterium | reverse complement strand
AGCTGCGCCTGGCGCGGCTGCTGGCCGAGCCGGAGCGGAACCTGTACGTGGTGGGCGACGACGACCAGACCATCTACGCCTGGCGGCTGGCCGACGTCCGGCGCATCCTGCGCTTCCGCGAGGACTACCCCGATGCGCCGCTGGTGATGCTCGCCACCAACTACCGCTGCCCGTCGCCGGTGGTGCGAGCCTCGCGGCGGTTGATCGGCCACAACGCCGAGCGGTTCGTGAAGCGCATCGAGCCGGCCGCGGCCGCGGAGGAGGTCACCGCCTCCATCGGCGCCTTCGCCGCCGTGGGGCCGGACTGGCCGGACGCGCTGGCGTCCGCCCTCGCCGGCGATACCGCCCTCCCGGGCAGGACCGCCGCCGTCCTGGCCCGCACCCGCAGCGAGCTGGAACCGATCACCGCCGCCCTCCTCCGCCTCGGCATCCGTCACTGGACGACCGAGCCAACCCCGCTCGAGGTCGCGCCGGTGGCCGCGCTGCTCGACGACCTAAGCAGGCTCGATACCGTCGGGCACCCGTTCCCGGAGCTGGTCCGGCTGCGAAGGGGCCGGGGCTGGGCTCGCGGCACCTCGGACGCGCTGTCGGACGACGACCAGCAGGCGATCGACGCCGTGCTCGGCTGGGCGACCGGCTTCCGCTCGGCGGCCGCCTTCCTCTCGGCGGGCCGCGCCGCCCTGGAGCGGCTGAAGGCGCTCCGCGATCCCGAAGCGCCGCTCGAGCTGCTCACCGTGCACGGGGCCAAGGGTCGCGAGTGGGAGACGGTCGCGGTGATCGGGATGGAGGAGGACCGCTTCCCGAACCGCCGCGCCCTGCTCGGCGCGCGCGAGCCGGTGCGGGCGATCGAGGAGGAGCGCCGGCTCGCCTACGTCGCCGTCACCCGGCCCACCCGACGGCTGATCCTCGTCTTCGACCCGGCGCGGCCGTCGCGCTTCGTGACCGAGATGCGCCTCGCCGCGGCTCCCGCAGCCGGCGTCGGCGCTGACCCCTACAGGCCGACGTCCGGGGCGATCGGGGTCAGGTAGCGGACCATCCGCGCCACGTGCTCGTCGAAGTCGAGGCCGATCTCCTCCGCGCCGCGGAGCAGCATCTCGCGCGGCACGGCCCGGGCGAACGCCCTGTCCTTCATCCGCTTGCGTACGTTCGCCGGCTCGACGTCGGCCAGCTTCTTCGACGGACGCATGAGCGCCACCGCCACCAGGAAGCCGGCGATCTCGTCGCAGGCGTACACGAGGTGGTCGAGGCGGCTCGTCCGTGGAATCCCCAGCTCGTCGTTATGGGCCCGGACCGCATGCACCACCTCGTCGGGGTAGCCGCGCCGCTCCAGCTCGTCCGCGCCGATCGCGCCGTGCGTCTGCGGATCGGGGTGGCGCTCGTAGTCGAGGTCGTGCAGCAGGCCCGCGATCCCCCACCGCTCCAACGTCTCGGGGTCGAGGCCGTCATCCGCGGCGTAGCCGCGCACCCCCGCCTCCACCAGCAGCCCGTGCTTGCGCAGCGACGGGTTCTCGTTCCACTCGTGCAGGAGTGCAAGTGCCTCGTCTCTGGTCGGCATGCGCCGATGCTAGCGCCTGGCCCAGCGGCTGGGGTCGGCGACTCAGCTGGCGGCCGCGACCGTCGGGCGCTCGCGCCTGCTCGCGGCCCGACGCGCCCGGGGAGCGGCCATCCCCAGCGCCCGGCGCAGATAGCTCCCGGTGTACGAGGCCTCGACCGAGGCGACCTCCTCGGGCGTGCCGGTGGCCACGACCTGTCCGCCGGCCTCGCCGCCATCCGGCCCGAGGTCGATCACCCAATCGGCGGTCTTGATCACGTCGAGGTTGTGCTCGATCACCACCACCGTGTTGCCGGTGTCCACGAGGCGCCCCAGCACCTTC
>CAYZPZ010000292.1:0-1877 GCA_964480205.1 uncultured Conexibacteraceae bacterium | reverse complement strand
CTACTCTTCTTCGAGACGGACGACCTCGACGCCGCGATCGAGCTTGGGTCGCGGATCCCGGCGAGCTTCAGAGATCGGAGCGCGGATAAGGAGGAGCCCGACGGTGGAGTCCGCCAGAGGGCTGCACGAGCCACTCGAGATCGGCGCCCGTCAGGAGCCGGCCGACGCGACATCCCGCCGCCGCGCGAGCTGCGACAACGCGACCGCCAGCACGAGCGCGCCGCCGTAGAAGAGCTGCTGGACGAACGTCTGCACGCCCAGCAGCTGGAGGCCTGTGATCCCGGTGACGAGGAAGTAGACCGCCGCGATCGAGCCGATCGGGTTGAACCGGCCGGGCATGATCGCCGTCGCCCCGAGGAAAGCCGCCGCGAAAGCGGGCAGCAGGAAGCTGAGGCTCGACGTGGGATCGGCCGAGCCGAGCGTGCCCACGTAGAGCACCCCGGCGAAGGCGCTGATCACGCCGGAGACCATGAAGGCGCCCCAGCGCAGCCGCACGACCCTGATCCCGGACAGGCGCGCGACGCTCCGGCCTCGGCCGACGAAGAGCAGCCGCCGGCCGATCGGCATGAACTCGAAGACGTAGTACATGACGAGGCCGAGCGCGATCCCGTAGTAGAACGCGAGCGGGATCTCGAACAGACGGGTGCCGACGACGGCGTCGGTGAGTCGCGTCGAAACGCCGCTGATCGTCTGCGAGTCGCTCACCCAGAGGATCACGCCCGCGACGAACGTCGAGGTGCCGAGCGTGACGATCAGCGAGTCGATCCCGAGCAGGACGACGATTGCGCCGTTGACGAGCCCGACTAGGAGCCCGACGCCGATCGCGGCCGCGATCGCCGCGCCGATCGACCAGCCATGCTCGACGGTGACGATCGCGAGCGTCATGGCCGACAGACCCATCGTGGCCGCAACCGAGAGGTCGTAGTCGCCGGCGGTGAGCGGCACGAGCAACGCGAGCGTCAGCACGACGAGCACAGCCTGCGAGCCGAAG
The DNA here is from genome assembly GCA_964480205.1 of uncultured Conexibacteraceae bacterium. Lineage (GTDB taxonomy): Bacteria > Actinomycetota > Thermoleophilia > Solirubrobacterales > 70-9 > CAYZPZ01. Next base: position 886 of record CAYZPZ010000292.1, on the reverse strand, counting down.
ATCGTGGAGAAGTTTGCGATGCTCAAGAACGTGTCGGGGCGGAGCAGGCCGAACACGACGACGACCGCGCCCCAGGCGCCCAGGAGCGCGTAGCGCTCGGCGAAGCGACTCGTCAGGCGGGAGCGCCGACCGGAGGAATGCGCCGTCTCGGTCGGTTCTGAGGCAGCGCTCACGCCACGACCGCTGCGGCCTCGGCGGCCATCGCGGCGAAGCTCTGCTCGATGATCCGGTCCTTCGTGAGGTCGGCTCCGGCGAGCTCGCGCCACACCCGCCCGCGGCCGAAGACGATCACGCGATCGCACAGGAAGGCCAGCTGCTCGTAGTCTGAGCTCGCGCACAGGACGTGCGTGCCCTCCTCCGCCGCCTTGCGCAGGCGCTCGAAGATCTGCTGGCGGGCCCCGACGTCGACTCCCTGCGTGGGCTCGTCGAGCAGGAGCAGGCGGGGCCGCGTCTGGAACCACTTCGCGAGCAGCGCCTTCTGCTGGTTGCCGCCGGAGAGCTCGCCGTAGAGGAGGGACGGGTCGGCGGGGCGGACGTCGAACCCGCGCATCAGCTCGCCCACGTCACGCCGCAGCCGCCGCCGCTCGAGCGCGACCCCGTTGAAGTACCGGTCGAGCACGACGAGCCCGACGTTCTCGGCCACCGGAAGCGTCCCCACGCTGCCGTCCGCCTTGCGGTCGCCGGGAATCAGCACGATCCCGGCGCGCGTCGCGGCGGCCGGTGTGAGCCGCGCGAGGTCGATCTCGTCGCCGCGTACGGTCAGCCGCCCGGCCCGCGCGCGCCGAGCGCCGTACAGCAGGTGAGGAACCTCCTCGAATCCGGAGCCGATCAGCCCGGTGACGCCGACGACCTCCCCCTCGTGCAGATGCAACGAGACGTCCTCGAC
>CAYZPZ010000291.1:0-1887 GCA_964480205.1 uncultured Conexibacteraceae bacterium | reverse complement strand
TCTCGTTCGGCCGTACCGCATCGGGCGCCGAGACGGCGGCCACGGCCAGGTCCGGCGCCCCCAGCTCCGCGGGATCGGCGGCCCCGACGTTGTTGTCGTCGTCCAGCTCGGCCACCGTGTTGGAGGGGTCCGCGGCCGCTCTGAGCACGTAGCTCCCCGCACCGCCCCACGCGGCCCTGGGAATCACCTCGACGGTGTGGCTCACGACCGCGCCGTCCGCGGCGACGGAGGAAGAGAGGGTGTGGGTCCCGAGGTCCGCGACCACGGCGTCCGCTGCATCCAGCGCCTCGAGCAGGAAGCTGACATCGTCGGCGACGACGGACCCGTCATTGCGGATCTCCACCCCCACCGGCGTGGCCACGCCGAGTGTAAGGAGGCCGTCCGGCGCCACGGACGCCACGACGAGGTCCGGCCCGCCTTCCTGGACCGCGCCTACCTCGATGCGGAATCGCACGACCACCATGGAACGGCTGCGCACCGCGGCTGTGCCGGCCGGGATCGCCCGCCGCTGACGGCCATCGAAGAACATGAGGTCGAGCTCCCCCAGGAGCTGCGAGCCCACGAGCACCCGGACCCGGTAGGGGACCAGCGCTTCCGCCCCGTCCGGCCGCCAGTTCAGAGCGTAGTGCTCGTCCTCTTCCATCACCACCAGCCTGTTCAGGGGCCCGCCGCGGCTCTCCAGCTCGAAGCGCGCCACGACCGCGTCACAGGCGCCGGAGCCGGCCGTCCCCGTGCACACCTCCACCACCGCCTCCTGCGCCGGGTCGAACTCGCCGCTGAACTCGACAGCGGGTGCCAGCGGGGGAAGGAAATAGAAGCCGGCTGTTCCGTCGGGGTCGCGGCCGTCCACGACCGCTTCCGCCGCCGTCGGAGCGAACGGCGGCTCGACCAGCTCGTCCGAGCAGGCCGTGAGGGCGAGGGCGGCCGCGAGTCCCGCGAAGACACAGAGCCTCACCATGGTGGCGATCCTCCGGAAGGGTTGGGGGATGGCCGGAGTACGGCCTGCGTTGCTGTGTCGAGAGGCGTTCCTTGCCTGCATGGTGCCGGCTCCTTTGGCTGAGTCCCGAGGCCGACGCACGGCGACCGGAAACGAAATGGTGTTCGCGATCGCGAGCGCGGCGTATCTTCCAGGAACCCTAGCCCAGCCCGCTCACTCCAGGCTGATCTGAAACGAACCTCCCTCCCCAGCCTCTCGGGGCGATCAGGATTTTCGATGATCGAGCTGACACTGCTTGGCGCGGTCCGTCTGACGCGCGACGGGCGGTCCCAGACATCGGTGCTCGCGCAGCCCAAGCGCGTGGCACTGCTGGCGGTGCTCGCGCTGGCGCCCGCCGGGACGTTCAGACGCCGCGACGAGCTCCTGCCCATGTTCTGGCCGGACTACGACGAGGCACGGGCCCGCGCCGCGCTGAATACCGCCGTCCATTACCTGCGGCGAGCGCTGGGCGCCGGCGTGCTCGTCAGCCGGGGGAAGGAAGAGCTCGGCTTGACGCGGGATGGGTTCTGGTGCGATGCGGCCGCCTTCGATGTCGCGCTGGGCGAGGGCGAGCTCGAGTCGGCGCTGGGGCATTACGTCGGCGACCTCCTACCGGGCTTCCATCTCGCCGGTGCCGACGGATTCGAGCGGTGGCTCGAGGGTGAAAGGAGCCGGCTCCGCCAGGGCGCGTTCGAGGCCGCCACAGCGCTCGCGGACCACTGCATGGAGGAAGGCAGGGACGAACAGGCACTGGGCTGGGCCCGGAAGGCGGTGGAGCTCTCCACCTCGGACGAGCCGGCCGTTCGACGCCTGATGATCCTGCTGGAGAAGACGGGCGACCGTGCCACCGCTCTCGAGGAGTTCGAACGGTATCGATCGTGGGTATCGGAGCGGCTCGGAGTCGAGCCGTC
>CAYZPZ010000290.1:0-1896 GCA_964480205.1 uncultured Conexibacteraceae bacterium | reverse complement strand
CCGAACGAGCTCGCCTCGTCAGCGACGGTGCTCGGGTCCTCGGGCGGCGTGTCGAAGCTCGGCTGGGCGACCGCGATCGCCGTCCCACCAACGGCGAGCACGAGCGCCGCGGCGATAGCTCCCTGTCTCATTCCAGCCTCCTGTCGGGTGTCGTTGTCAACTCCCCCTTAGAAGCGTCGGGCAGCGGCAATCGGTTACGCCCCCGGCACCCGGCTTGGCCGAATGACCGGTGGTCAGGCGGCGGCGCCGGCGCGCCCGACCTCGAGTGCGCGGGCGAGGCGATCGATCCCCTCGGGGATCTGGTCGGCCGGGACCGGGGCGAAGGAGAGCCGCAGACTGTTGGCGCCGCCCTCGATCATGAAGTCGGGCCCGGCGACGAAGGTGACTCCCTCCGCCTTGGCCGCCTCGAGCAGCTTCGGCGTGTCGACGTCGTCGGCGAGGTCGAGCCACAGGAAGTAGCCGCCGGCGGGGACCACGAACTCGGCCTCGGGGATCTTCTCGCGGAGCGCGGCGACCAGCGCGTCGCGGCGCTCGCGCAGGGTCCGGTTGACGGCCTCGATGTTCTCCTGGAGCGCTCCGGACCGACAGAGCTCCAGCACGATCGACTCCGCCAGCATGTTGGGCGAGATGAAGGTCTCCCCGGCGCGTCTGGCGAGCGCCGCGATCTCATCGGGCGGCCCGACCAGGTACCCGACCCGGACCCCGGGGCTGACGGTCTTCGAGAACGAGGAGGCGTGGATCACGCGCCCCGCCTGGTCCATGTCCAGCATCGTCTCGCCGGCCCCGCCCTCGAAGCTGATCAGCCGGTAGGGGTCGTCCTCGAACAGGTAGAAGCCGCGCTCTCCCGCGAGCGAGACCAGCCGCCGGCGCTTGGCCTCCGAGAGCGTGCAGCCGGCGGGGTTGTGGAAGTTTGGAATCACGTGTGCCAGAGCGGTGTCCACGCCCGCGGTCGCCTCGGCGACTCCCTCGGCGTCGACCCCATCGGCCTCGAGCGGAATCCCGATCCGGTTCGCGTCCAGGCGGCTGAGGATGAGCAGCGTGCGGTCGTAGGAGGGCTGCTCGACGATCACCCGGTCGCCGGCGCCGACGAAATGGCGGAAGAGCAGCGAGGCCGCCTCCATCGAGCCGTTGGTCACCATCCCCCGCTCGGGGTCGACCCCGTGCAGCTCGGCGATCCACTCGCAGAGCCCCGGATGCCCCCGGCCGGTGCCGTAGGAGAGCGCCCGCTGCCAGTCGGACTCCAGCGCGCGGGCCGCGGCCTCCCGCACCGCCTCGGCGGGGAGGATGTCGGCGCTGGGCGCGCCGCGGGCGAAGCTGATCGTCTCGGGCGCCATCGCGGCCAGTATATGAACGGCTTCGAAGTCGGCCCCCGACCGCGTTAACTTTCCGCGCGATGCCCGCATCGGTCGAGATCGTCAGGATCGCGCTGCAGGCCTACGGCAACGGAGACTGCGAGATCGCGCTCGCCCTCGCCGACCCGCTGATTCGCTGGGACGAGCGGGCCTCGCGCCCCGAGGGTGAGCTGGTCTGGAAGCACGACGCCGTGCAGCGGGCGATGCGCCGCTACCTCGACAGCTGGCGGGAATACCGCTTCGATTTGGAGGAGATCGCAGAGGTCACTCCCGGCAAGGTGGTGGGGATCTGCCGCGAGCGCGGGCTCGACGCCGACGGGATGACGGTGGATCGCCGCTTCGGCGGCCTCTGGGTGATCGAGGGCGGCAAGATCGTCTCCTGGTCCACCTACCTCACTCCCAAGGAGGCGGTCCGCGCGGCCCGCGAGCTGGGGCCCAGCGGGCGGTTCTCCCCGGCGCGATCGGCGGCTCCCGAGCCCCCGAAGCAGAAGCGGAAGAGCGCCGCCTAGGCCTGGGCCGCGGCCAGCGCCTCGACCGCGAGCTG
>CAYZPZ010000289.1:0-1907 GCA_964480205.1 uncultured Conexibacteraceae bacterium | reverse complement strand
TGTCGATGAACAGCAACACGTCCTGACCGCCCTGCTGGCGGAAGTACTCGGCCATGGTCAGCCCCGAGAGCGCCACCCGCAGCCGAGCGCCGGGTGGCTCATTCATCTGCCCGAAGACGAGCATGGTCTTGTCGATCACGCCCGACTCCTTCATCTCCAGCCACAGGTCGTTGCCCTCGCGGGAGCGCTCGCCGACGCCGCAGAAGGCCGAGAGCCCCTCGTGCTCCTCGGCGATGTTGCGGATCAGCTCCTGGATCAGCACGGTCTTGCCGACCCCGGCGCCGCCGAACAGCCCGACCTTTCCGCCCTTCGCGTAGGGGGCGAGGAGGTCGACCACCTTGATCCCGGTCTCCAGGATCTCCTGGCTGGGTGCCAGGTCCTCGACCTCGGGAGCGCGGCGGTGGATCGGCCAGCGCTCGTCCACCTTGACCTCGCCGCCCTCGTCGATCACCTCGCCGAGCAGGTTGAAGATGCGGCCGAGGGTCGCCTTGCCGACCGGGACCGTAATCGGGCCGCCGGTGTCGATCACCTCCTGGCCTCGCTGCAGCCCGTCGGTGGCGTCCATGGCGATGGCGCGCACGCGGTCGTCGCCCAGGTGCTGCTGGACCTCGCAGATCAGGTTCATCTCGGTCCGCCCCTCCTCGGGCGGAACCTTGATCTGCAGCGCGGTGAAGATCTCGGGCAGGTGCTCGTCGAAGACGACGTCGACGACGACGCCTGTTACCTGCTCGACCCTGCCCCGGTTATTTGAAGCCTGGTTGCCGTTCTCAGCCATTCCTCAGTTCGTCTCCTTGTCTTGATCCAAGTTCGTTAACCGACGCCCTCGGCGCCTGCCACCACCTCAAGGATCTCCTGGGTGATCTCGGCCTGACGCACCCGGTTCATCTCCAGGGTGAGGTCGGAGATCACCTCCTTGGCATTGTCGGCGGCGTTGCGCATCGCGGTCATCCGCGCGCCGTGCTCGGAGGCGGTCGATTCCAGCAGCGCCCGGTAAACCGAGAGCTGGGCGTACTCGGGGACCAGCTCGGCCAGCAGCTCCTCGGGCTCGGGCTCGTACACCCACAGGGCGCGCCGATGCGCCTCGGCCAGCTCCTCGTCGAGGTCCTCCTCGGCCGGAGCCAGCTCGGCGATGCCCTCGCCGAACACCTCGGCCTGCTGGATCGGCAGCAGCGTCTGGCGCCGCACGTGCTGGGTCAGGGGCGAGACGTAGCGGTTGTAGATCAGGTCCACCCGGTTGAGATCCTGGTCGATGTAGGCGGCGATCAGATCGTCGGCGATGTCGCGAGCGTTGGCGAACGCCGGGCGATCGGTGAAGCCGACGAACTCGCCGCGCAGCTCCTCGCCGCGAAAGCGCATGGTCGAGACGCCGCGCCGGCCGACCACCGAGAACTCGGTCTCCTTGCCTTCGGCGGCCAGCTCACGCTTGAGCTGCATCCCGGCCCGGATGATCTGGGAGTTGAAGGCCCCCGCCAGGCCGCGGTCCCCGGTGACCAGCAGCACGCCGATCCTGCGCTGCTCTGAGTGCTCTTGGAGCACCGGCAGCCCGCGCGCCTCGGCCCCGGCGGCCTCGGCCACCTGGCGGGTCATCTTGCGCAGCGCCTGCGCGTAGGGGCGCATCTGGTCGATGCGCTGCTCGGCGCGGCGCAGCCGCGCGGCGGCGACCATCTCCATCGCCCGCGTGATCTTCTGAACGTTCTTGACGCTCGAGATCCGGCTCTTGACCTCCTTGCGAGTTGCCATGCGCTAAGCCCGCTCAGGCGGGAGCGGCGGCCTCCTCTTTCTCCTCTTCTTCGTCTTCGCGCTCGGCCGGCGCCTGCTCGCGCTCCTCGGCCGCGGAAACCCGGTCGGACTCCCCCTCCTCGAGGGGGTTGCCCTCCTCGTCGAAGTCGGGGCCGAAGTCGTCGACG
>CAYZPZ010000288.1:0-1923 GCA_964480205.1 uncultured Conexibacteraceae bacterium | reverse complement strand
ATCTACAACACCTTCGCGGCCAACCGACGGGATCCCGAGTTCGGCGAGCGCCCGGGAGTGTGCACCCACTTCGCGGTCTCGGCCAAGGGGGTCGGCTTCAAATTCGTCCCGCCGGGCATCCGGTGCCGTCACGTGGTCGGCCTCAACCACGTCGCGCTCGGGATCGAGCACGTCGGCTTCAGCGACCGCGAGGTGCTGCGCCGAAAGCGCCAGCTCAACGGCTCGCTCCGCTTGACCCATCGCCTGCGCTGCCGCTTCGGGATCCCGATCAAGGGCGTGATCGGCCACGCCGAGAGCCTGTCCAACCCCCACTACCTCGAGCTCGATCACCGCTTCAGGGGCCGAACGCACGGCGACTTCAAGCGCCGCTCGATGCGCGTCTACCGCTCCAAGCTGCGCAAGCGAGGCCGCTGCTGAGCCGGTGGATGTCTGCTGGAGGTGAGAGACTGCCGCCGTCCATTCACCTGGGGTAGAGAGGAGCATGCGATGGAGGGAGTCAAGGGTTGGCTGGCCCCGCTCACCGGGGCGCTGGCGGTCGCGGCCCTGGTGGGCGGCTTTGCGATCGCCGGCGAGACGCCGGATGCGACCGAGGAATCGGCTCAGCAGGTCGCCCAGCACTACATCGACAACGACGACGAGGTGTTCATCGGATCGATCCTGGTCGGGCTCGGAGGGCTGCTGATGCTCTACTTCGGCGGCTGGCTGCGACGTTTGCTCCGCGACGCGGAAGGACCCACCGGGATCCTCTCGGCGGTGGCCTTCGCCGGAACGATCGTGTTCGCGACCGGCGTCGCGGTGGTGGCGACACTGGGAGTGGCGCTGGCGGACTCGGCGGACGACATCGACCCCGTCGCGATGCAGGCCCTGAACGCGTTCTCATGGAACTACTTCATTCCGTTCGCGATGGGGATATCGGCGCTGCTGTTCGCCACCGGGCTGTCGGTGATCCGGCACGGGGCCCTGCCCGCCTGGCTGGGCTGGGTCGCTCTGGTGCTCGGAGTTGCCGCCTTCACCCCGGCCGGTTTCTTCGGCGCGATTGGAGGCGCGATCTGGATCGTGGTGGTCAGCGTCATGTCGGCCGTCCAGGGTCGGGGAACCCCGACACCGCGCTGATCCAGCGCTGACGCGGGCGAGGCGGTGCGGCTGGCCAAGTACCTGGCCCACAGCGGCACCGCCTCCCGCCGCGCCGCCGAGCGGCTGATCGCTGCCGGCCGGGTCTCGGTGGGCGGCGAGATCGTCACCGACCCGGCCCGCGACGTGGATGAGCGGGCTGAGGTGGAGGTCGACGGGCGGGCGCTCCGCCTCGAGCCGCGCGAGGTCTGGGCGCTGAACAAGCCGGCTGGCGTCGTCTCCACGGCCAGCGAGCCGGGACGCAGGCGCGGCGTCACCGACCTGATCGACTCCGAGCGCCGCCTCTATCCGGTCGGCCGGCTGGACGCCGACTCGACCGGGCTGATCCTGCTCACCAACGACGGCGAGCTCGCCAACCGGCTGACCCATCCCCGCTACGGCGTCGAGAAGACCTATCGGGTCGAGTTGGAGCGCCCGCCCGTCGACCGTGAGCTGGAGCGCCTGCGCCGTGGGGTCAGACTCGAGGAGGGTCCGACCTCGCCCGCTCGAGTGTCCCGCACCGCCGAGCGGGAGATCGCGGTCACGATCGCGGAGGGGCGCAAGCGCCAGGTGAGGCGGATGGCGGAGGCGATCGGCCACGAGGTGCGCGCCCTGGAGCGCATCCGGATCGGCCCGCTTGAGCTCGGGGAGCTCAGACGAGGTGAGGCGCGCCGGCTCAGCGATCAGGAGATCGCGGCCCTTTGGGAGTATTCGCGTCGATGAGCGAGCCGCAGGAGACCAGGCTGTGGGCGGTGCGGGGGGCGACCAAGGTCCGCAGCAACGACGCCGGGGCGATCCTCGAGGGGACCGAGG
>CAYZPZ010000287.1:0-1943 GCA_964480205.1 uncultured Conexibacteraceae bacterium | reverse complement strand
GCCGATCGGTAGCGGCGGTCGGGCTCGGGGCGGAGCGCGGTGAGGACGATGTCGTCCAGGTCTCCCCGCAGCCGTCGCCGCAGCGCCTGGCGACTGCCGTCCCGCGCCACGGCTTCGCTGGGTCGCGGCGGAGGTCCGACCGTGATCGTGCGCTCGATCTCGATCGGCGAGCGGCTGGCGAAGTCGTACGGGTGGCGCCCCGCCAGCAGCCGATAGAGGAGGACGCCCAGGCCCCATACGTCGGCGGCCGTGGTGACCGGCTCCCCGCGGAGCTGCTCGGGGCTGGCGTACTCGGGCGTGAGGGCCCGGAAGCCCCGGGTGGTCGGGGCCGCGGCGGCGCCCCCCTCCAGCCCCGCATCCGGCTCGAGCAGCCGCGCCACCCCGAAGTCGAGCAGCTTCGGAACGCCCTCCGGCGTGACCAGGATGTTGCTCGGCTTGAGATCCCTGTGGACCACCAGGCGGCTGTGGGCGAACTGGACGGCCCCGCACACCTGCTCGAACAGCCGCAGCCGCTGCTCCACCGACAGCCCGGCGTCGTCGCAGTGCCGGTCGATCCGCCAGCCCTCGACGTGCTCCATCACCAGGTACGGCGTCCCCTCGTCCGTCGTGCCTGCGTCGTAGAGCCTGGCGATGTGGGGGTGTTCGAAGGAGGCGAGGATGCGCCGCTCCTCCTCGAACCGCCGGGCGAAGGCGCCGCCGAGGCCGGCAGGCACCAGCTTGATCGCGACCCGGCGCTGGTACCGGGCGTCGGCCCGCTCGGCCAGGTACACGGCGCCCATGCCGCCCCGGCCGATCTCCCGAAGGACGCGGTACGGGCCGAACCGCCGACCCTCGATCGGAGCGCCGGTCCCCTCGGCGAGCTCCCGCAGCAGCCCCGGAGCGTGCTCGGCCAGCGGGGTCTCGAGGAAGTCCTCGACCCGTTCAGCGGCCCCCAGGAGCCGCCTCAGCCGCTCGGCCAACCGCTCGTCGCCGTCGCACGCGCGCTCCACGAACGCGGCGCGTTTTCCCGGCGGAAGCTCGAGCGCCCGGTCCAGCAGCGAGTCGACCACCTCCGGGTCGGGGCCCTCGAGCCGGTCAGGCGAGCGCTTCATACAGGTAGGCCTTCGCCTTCACCCAGTCGCGCCGGACGGTGCGGTCCGTGACGCCGAGAGCGTCGGCGGTCTCCTTCTCGGTGAGCCCGCCGAAGTACCGGCACTCCACCACACGGCAGGCGCGCTCGGCCACCTCCGCCAGGCGCGTGAGGGCCTGGTCCAGCGCTAGCACGAACTCCGCTTGCGCCTCGACGGGCAGGTCCCGGTCTGCGAGCGAGTAATGAACCGCGTCGCCGCCGCGCTTCTGCGCCCCCGCGCGCCGCGCGTGGTCCACCAGCGCCGAGCGCATGGCCCGGGAAGCGTAGGCGAAGAAGTGGGAACGATCCACCAGGTCGACCGCCTCCTGGTCGATCATGCGCAGGTACGCCTCGTGGATGAGGGCGGTCGTGCGGAGGGTGGCGTCCGGCGGCGCCGCGCGGAGCTTCCGGCTCGCGATCCCCCTCAGCTCCGCGTACAGCAGCGGGAACAGCCGGTCCAGCGCCTCGCGGCTGCCGGCGCGCGCCTGCTTGAGGATCTCGGTGACCGTGCCGGTGGGCTCCATTCGTCTCCTGTCCGGATTCGCCCCCGAATCGCGTGTGACCCTGTGCGGGGGCACACGTCCCTGGCCGGTCCGTAGGCCCGCCGTCCGTCAGCCGTCGGCGGCCTCGGTCGCCCGTCAGCGAAGAGAGGAAAACGACCTGATGTCCACGCAACCTAAGATCCTACCGCCGCTGGTGCTCGCCTGCGGGGTCCTTTTCGTCCTCGCCGGAAGCGAGAGCGGGGCTGACCTCGCTCCGACCGGACCGGCTGGGCCGTCAGCACAAGTCAGCTCGATCGCCGTCGCGGACGAGACGGTGGCCGAGGGCGACAGGA
>CAYZPZ010000286.1:0-1947 GCA_964480205.1 uncultured Conexibacteraceae bacterium | reverse complement strand
CTGGTCGGGGAAACCGCACGGTTGGGACTGTGGACGCCGCAGGAGGGCCTGGCGGGCGGCCGCGGCGGGGCCCACGTCCACTTCGCCTTCAGCGTCGCCGACGGCGAGATCGAGCCGCTGAAGAGCCGCTTCGAGCGCAATGGGATCGAGGTCGAGGGCCCGATCCAGCTCGGCCCCGGCCGCGCCATCTACGTCACCGACCCCGACGGCAACGTGGTCGAGTTCTGGAGCCAGGACATGGCGGCCTACGCCGAGGGCGCCCGCTCTGGGGGCGGACCCGGCACCTTCAGGCCGAAGGGCTGACTTCGCCGTCGTGGCATCCTGTGCGCATGCCGACGGAGCTGCCACTCGCCTGCTCGCTTGACGCCGGTGAGCTCGAAGAGCGTACGGAGCGCTGGCGCCGCCTTGCGGACCGCAGCCTGATCGAGGCCTCGTCGCCCGCCGACGGCGTCGCGATTCAGCGCCACCGGCCCGATGACGGCGTGTTGACGGAGCTGCGCGAGCTGATCTCGCTGGAGGGGGAATGCTGCCCCTTCCTCGACTTCGACCTCGCCGATCACGGCGACGAGATCGTGCTGACGGTCCGCGGCCCCGAGTTGGCCGCGTCCCTGATCGCCGCCTTCGCGGGGGAAGCGGGCGGCGCCGCCCCGGCCTAGCGGCCGGCGCGAGCGAGGACGTCGTCCAGCAGCGGACTGCGGTCGGCGACGCCGAACCTGACCTCTAGCTCGCCGGCTATCTCGTCGCGGCCCTTGCCCTCCAGCGCCAATTTCATCGCCAGCAGGCGGGCCGACGCGTCGTCACCACCCGCGCCGTTGTCGCCCGCTAGCCCCGGCGTCGGATCGGGGTTCGGCGGCGTCGGCGCCGGGGGGACCGGCTCAGGGGCTGGCGGCTCGGGTACGGGGTCACCCGGCGGCGAGGGGTCGGGGTGGGGAACCGGCGGATCGGGAACCGGGCTGGGCGGCCGTGGGTCGGGCGTCTCGGCCCGCGCCGCGGCCCGGATCCGCTCCGCCTCCGCGGCGGCCTCGCCGCGGAGGCGCTCCGCCTCGGCCGCGGCCTCGCGGACGATCTCCGCGGCGCGCGCCTCGGCTTCAGCCACCACCTCGCGCACGCGCTGGGCGGCTCGCTCTGCCAGCTCCTCCGTGCTCACGGGTTCAATCTTAGGCGCCTAAGCCCGGATCGCATCCAGGTCCGCGCGCAGCTCCTTGAGCTCGTCGCGGATCCTCGCCGCCTCCTCGAAACGCAGCTCCTCGGCGGCATGGAGCATCTCCTCCTCCAGCTCGACGCAGAGCTTCTCCAGCTCCTCAGGCGTCTTGGCGGCGGTCTCCTCCCGACGGCGACGCCGCCGGCGCGGCGCCTGGGACTCCATCGCCAGGAACTCGGCCATGTCGGAGATCCCCTTCTTCACGGTCGCCGGGGTGATCCCGTGCTCCTCGTTGTAGGCGACCTGGATCGCGCGGCGGCGGTCGGTCTCGGAGATCGCCTTGCGCATGGCGTCGGTCTCCTTGTCGGCGTACATCAGGACCTTGCCCTCGACGTTTCGCGCCGCGCGGCCGATGGTCTGGATCAGGCTCGTCTCTCCGCGCAGGAATCCCTCCTTGTCGGCATCGAGGATCCCCACCAGCGAGACCTCGGGCAGGTCGAGCCCCTCCCGGAGGAGATTGACGCCGACCAGCACGTCGTAGTCGCCCAGCCGAAGCTCGCGCACGATCTGGATCCGCTCCAGGGTGTCGATCTCCGAGTGCAGGTACCGCACGCGGAAGCCGTGCTCGAGCAGGTACTCGGTCAGATCCTCGGCCATCTTCTTGGTCAGGGTGGTGACCAGGACCCGCTCGTCGCGCTCGGCGCGGGCCCGGACCTCGTTCATCAGATCGTCGATCTGGTTCTTGGTCTCGCGGACCTCGACCTCCGGATCGACGATCCCGGTCGGCCGGACGATCTGCTCGACGA
>CAYZPZ010000285.1:0-1963 GCA_964480205.1 uncultured Conexibacteraceae bacterium | reverse complement strand
TAGTCGCTCAGCTCGACCCGCTCGATCGTCTGCGGCTCGATCGGCTTGTCGCCGGGACCGGTCTCGGACTTCTCGATCGCGTCCACCGCGTCCATGCCGTCGGTGACGCGGCCGAAGACGGTGTGCTTCCCGTCCAGCCAGGGCGCGGCCTCGGTGGTGACGATGAAGAACTGCGAGCCGTTCGTGTTGGGACCGGCGTTGGCCATGGCCAGCGCTCCGCGCTCGATCTTGTGCTGGTTGATCTCGTCCTCGAAGGTGTAGCCGGGGCCGCCGGTGCCGGTGCCCTCCGGGCAGCCGCCTTGGACCATGAAGTCCGGGATCACCCGGTGGAAGATCAGCCCGTCGTAGAAGCCGTCGCCGGCGAGCTTGCGGAAGTTCTCCACCGTCTTCGGCGCGTCTTTGTCGAAGAACTCGACCGAGACCGGGCCGGCGTTGGTGTGCAGGGTGGCGGCGCTCACGGCGCCAACACTAGAGAATCCGATGAACGTCCCCTCCTACCCGCGTATAGGGGGGTGCGCGGGACGTTCATCGTTTTCAGGCCGGCACGATCGCCCCGAAGGGCTCCTCGGGCAGCCAGGGCCGCCGCCAGCCGCCGTAGCCGGTGGTCAGGTGCGCCGCCGCCTCCGGGCCCCAGCCGCCTGGCGCGTAGGTTTCGGCCGCTGGGGGGCTCTCAAGCAGCGGCTGCACGATCCGCCAGGTCTCCTCGACCGAATCCTGGCGGGTGAACTGCTGGGGATCGCCGGCGAGGGCGTCGCCGAGCAGGCGCTCGTAGGGCCCCGGCGGGTCGCCGAGCTCGCGGGCGAAGAGCAGCTCCAGCGCCACCTGGCGCAGGCTCTCGCGTCCGGGCTGCTTGGCCTCGACCAGCAGGCAGGCACCCGCCTGGGGGTCGATGCGCAGGATCAACTCGTCCCCCCTCGGTCTAGCTGCGCCGATCACCCCGATCGGCGGCGGGTCCTGGAGGACGATCCGGATCTCGGTCACCTTCGCGTCCAGGCACTTCCCGGCGCGGAGGAAGAAGGGGACCCCCGCCCAGCGCCAGCTCTGCACCTCCAGCCGCAGCGCCACGAAGGTCTCGGTGTCGGAGTCGGGGGCGACCCCCTCGATCTCCCGGTAGCCCCGGTACTGGCCACGCACGAACCGGCTTGGGTCGGCCGCCGGGATCGCCTTGAACAGGTCGAGCTTCTTGTCGCGGATCGGGTCCGGATCGGCGCCACCGGTGGGGGGCTCCATCGCCACCAGGGCGAGCAGCTGGAGCAGGTGGTTCTGGACCACGTCGCGCAGCGCGCCCACCGGGTCGTAGAAGGCGCCGCGGTCCTCCACCCCGAAGTCCTCGGCCATCGTGATCTGCACCGAGCGCACGTAGCGGCGGTTCCAGATCGGCTCCAGGATGGTGTTGGCGAAACGCAGATAGAGGATGTCCATCACCGGCTCCTTGCCCAGGAAGTGGTCGATCCGATAGATCTGCGACTCGTCCAGCAGCTCGCCCAGATGCGCGTTCAGCTCCCGAGCCGACGCGAGATCGTGGCCGAACGGCTTCTCCACCACCACGCGTGCCCCCTCGGTCAGCCCGGCCTCCGACAGCGAGCCGACCACCGAGGCGAACAGCGATGGGGGAATCTCCAGGTAGAAGACCGGATGCTCGACGCCGTCCAGCTTCCGCTTGATCTGCCGGAAGGTCTTCGTGTCCTTGAAGTCGCCCGCCACGTAGCTGAGTCGCTTCGCGAAGCGCTCGAAGACGCCCTCGTCGAAGTCGCCGTGGGCGTGCTCGGCGGCCTCCACGGACTCCCGGGCGAGGTGGCGCAGCCCGTCATCGTCGAGATCGCTGCTGGCGACGCCGATCACGGGGACCTGCAGCAGCTCGCGGCGCTCGAGGTCATAGAGCGCGTCGAAGGTCATCTTCCGCGCCAAGTCGCCGGTGATCCCGAAGATCACCAGGGCGTCGGCTTCGGGGCCCGACGCCGTG
>CAYZPZ010000284.1:0-2000 GCA_964480205.1 uncultured Conexibacteraceae bacterium | reverse complement strand
GCCAGAGTGGCGATCGCGCCGCGGTCATGGAGCCAGAAGCGGTCGGGCGGCTCGCGCAGGGGAGTGCGGCGGCCGGGCTCGACCTCGGCGATCGCGATCCCCTCGCCCTGGTCGCGATCGCGCCGGGCGAGGACCCGGCCGTCTCCGTCGGTGACGATCGCGCCGCCCTCGAAGCGGCCGCGGTAGGGGAGGGGGAGCCAGGGCATCTCGCACTCAAGCGGGCCGCAGTGGGCGGCGTGGACGACGGGAGCGCCGATGTATAGGGCGAAGGTCTCGGCCGCGCGCAGGGCGCGGCGGTGGTTGGCGCGCTCCAGCCGGCGGAACAGGCCACGGGGCGGCCAGTTCTCCGACATGCTCCACCAGCCCGACCCGGTGAGGGCGAGGTCGATCCGGCCGCGCAGACGCCGCACCGTTTGGGTCCGCATCAGCTCCCAGCAGACCGCGGCGCCGACGGTCTTGATGCGAGGGCGCTCCGAGGCGGAGCCGAGGAGCGACCCGTTTAATGGGAGTTCGATCACACCGTCGTCGTCCCCGCCGACGTAAAGCGCGTTCTCCCACATCGTCGGCAGGTCCTTGTCGTGGCGGCCGGCGATCTCGCCGTCGGGGGTCGCCAGCAGGAACGCGTTGCGGACCTCCAGGTCGTCATCGCGGCACAGAAACGAACCCCCGACCAAGGCGCCGTGCCGGCGGGCCAGCGAGCGCAGCAACTCGGTGGCGGCGCCGTCGGGGGCGAGTGCGGCGTAGGCCAGTTGCTCGCTGAAGCCGATCCCGGTGGTGAAGAACTCGGGCAGGACGATCGCCTCGGCGCCCTCGGCGGCGGCTTGGTCGGCGAGTCGCTCGCAGGCCTCGAGGTTGGCCTCGATCTCGCCCACGCGGGCATCCAGCTGGATCGCCGCGACCCTCATTCGGTGAGGATATCCCCGAGGCGGCGCTCGGTCTCGCCGATGCGCTCGCCGAGATCCCCGGCGTCGGCGGGCTGCTCGTCCAGGGCGGCCGAGGCGGCTCGCAGCCCGAACCGGGCCTCGGCGAGCCGCCCCTGCTCGAGGTCGAGCCGAGCGCGCTGCAGCAGCGTCTCGGCGGGGTGCACGCGCTCGCGCCCCCCGAGCACCGCGGCCACGCTCCCCTGCGGATCGATCCCCTCCAGCCGCCCGCGGCGCGGGGAAGGCAGCTCGCGCGCCTCGCTCCAGCGGCCGTCGGCGAGTTCCTCTCCGCTGCCGAAGCCGATCCGCACCGCCAGCGCCCGCGTCGCCCCGACCTCCTGCACCAGCGGGTCGCGCGCGGCGGCCCGCAGCGCGGTGAGCGCGCGATTGGTCAGCCTGATCGCGGAGCGGATCCGCTCTGCACGGGCCTCGGCCGACGAGGAGGTCGTCTCCAGCCACCGCTCCGCGGAGCGGCGATCATCGAACCTCTCCGGGCCGGCCACGGTCACCCTGCTCACGGGCACCTGGTCGGGGTGCCCGGGCTGAACCGAGCGTGCGCGCCTGCGGCGGCGCCCCCGAGGCGCGCCAGCCGTCTGCACGATCACCACTCTCTCGCCATCGCCGTCTCGGGCCAGATAGCGGCCGTCCGGGAGCCCGATCCGGCCGGCGAACTCGAGCTGGAGGAAGGGCAGCAGCGAGTCGCTACTCGCCGATGTGGGCGGTGCTGCCCCGCTTCGGCTTCTTCGCCGGCAGCGATGCGTCGGAGGGCTTCACCGGGACCTTCGGGTTCTCGATCTGGCCGAGGCGGTCGATCAGCCGCTGCCACTGGTCGGGCTTCAGCACCTGAGCGAGCTGCTCGAACGGTTTCCCGTGCCCGTACAGCGGCGTGTAGCCGACGTGGATGTGGTCGTGGTGATCGCCCATCGCGAAGGTCGGACCGCCGAGGTCCATCAGCGTGATGACCTGGGCCGGGCGCATCGCCCCCTGCAGCTTGAGCAGGTCGCGAACCACCGCCTCGGTGATCGAGCCCTTGCCCTGGTTGCCGAGCACCGGCAGGCCGTTGATCTGGGCGATGTCGAC
>CAYZPZ010000283.1:0-2002 GCA_964480205.1 uncultured Conexibacteraceae bacterium | reverse complement strand
GCCACATCGCGCCAGCCGGCGGAATTCGTGTAGGTCCGGCTCGCGCTCGCCGGCGTTTCGGGGATCGGCCGCCAGCAGAGCGTGGTCGAAGGCCGGACGGCGCCCTCGATCTCCACCCCCTCGGGAGGGGGCGGCGCCCAGGCGAGCGCGGCGAGGGTGACCGCGTTGAGGGCGGTCAGCTTCGCGCCGCCTCCAGGACCCCCGCCATCCCGGAGGCGTTGTCGTTGGCGCCCGGGGCGTCCGACGTGGCGTCCAGGACGTCGGAGGCCCGCGAGTCGATGTCGCCGGACATGATCACGTAGCGGTCGGGGTCGGCGGCTCCGCGCTGGATCGCCAGCACGTTCACGACGGCCACGGTGTCGGGAATCCGCTCCGTGACCCCCACGTACGAGGTCTGGTAGAACACCTCCAGGCACCCGCCGCACGCGGCCGCGATGCTGTCGAGCTGCGCCTTGATCCACCGCCGGGCGGCGCCTATGCCGCGTGCCTCCGAGAGGGTGTCGGACAGGGTGTGCCGGGTGCCGAAGCCGGCCAGGATCCGAATGTCCCGCTCGATCCGCTCGGCGGAGACGGCCTCGACGATCTGGCGCAGGACGGGCTGTTCGTCGGGCGGCGCGGGTCCGACTTCTGCCCACGGGGAATCCGTCGTCCGCGCGGCGGCGGGCGGCTCCTGGGCCTCCGCGAGCGGAGCGAGGGCGAGAGCGGCGGTGACCAGGAGCGACACGGTGATTCCCCGGCCGGGGGTGATGTCGCCACCGTGGACGAGCGGGCGTGCGCTCGCCCACCTTCGCCGCCGGGACCTCGAATCGGCTGTTCGCGTGATGCGGAGCGAAGAAACCGTGGATAGGATCAACGACGCCTGCCTTGCACTGGGATCGGAAAGGAGAGCATCCGGATGGAAAGCTGGATCGTGACCTCGTGGGGTGCCGCCGTCATGGTGCTGGCGTCCGCCGTCGGCATCTACGCCAGCTTGATGGTGCTGACCCGGGTGATGGGCCTGCGAAGTTTCTCCAAGCTGTCCTCCTTCGACTTCGCCATCACCGTGGCCATCGGCTCCCTGATCGCGAGCACCATCATTGCGGAGGATCCGCCCCTCGTTCAAGCCGCCGTGGGACTTGCCTCTCTCTACGCGCTGCAGTTCGTCGTCAGCGTGCTCAGGACGCGATCGGCGAGCGTGCGGCGGGCGGTGGACAACGCCCCCACCCTCCTCATGCGACACGGAAAGGTGCTGTCCGGAAACCTGGCCGCCGTGAAGATGACGCGGGACGACCTGCGCGCGAAGCTCCGGGAGGCGAACGTGCTGCGGCTCTCGGAGGTGCGGGCCGTGGTCATGGAGTCGACCGGCGACGTATCCGTGCTGCACGCGGATCCGGAGGAAGCGGACGTGGATCCGGACCTGCTCCATGGCGTCGTGGGAGCGAACGGTCGATGATCGCCGTCCGCCCGGCCACGCCCGCCGACCGCGACTCGATCGTCGGGTTCAACCGCGCCATGGCGCGGGAGACGGAGGACAAGAGCCTGGACCCGGACGTGGTGCGCGAGGGGGTCGCCGCCCTGCTGGTCGACCCGGCCCTGGGCCGCTATTTCCTCGCCGAATCGGCGGAGGGCGAGGTCGCCGGCCAGGCGGCCGTGACCTACGAGTGGAGCGACTGGCGGAACGGGGTCGTGTGGTGGATCCAGAGCGTCTACGTGGCCCCCGGACATCGGCGCGGCGGCGTCTACGCGAGCCTCCATCGGCACATCCGGGACGCGGCGCAGCGGGAGGGGGCGATCGGCCTCCGCCTGTACGTGGAGCGCGGGAACCGGGGGGCGCAGGAGACCTACCGCGCCCTGGGCATGGAGGAGACGTCGTACATCGTGTTCCAGGACCTCTGGGGAATCCGATGACTCCGCCCGTCCTGCCGGCCCCCGCTGTCCCCTCCCGAGCCCGCGGCTCGGGAGGGGACAGCGCGGCTCGAGGCGTCAGCCGGACAGCTCGGAGCGGAGCAGCTCCTTCGTCAGG
>CAYZPZ010000282.1:0-2051 GCA_964480205.1 uncultured Conexibacteraceae bacterium | reverse complement strand
TGAGGCGACCCGAGGCGACCGTGTTTTCCGCATAGCCATGCGTTACTTCGCTTTATGAAGACATGGCGGCTAGATGTAATACATCCCCGCGCCTGCCTCCTCGGCCTCGCGGCGGGCGATGTCGGCGATGGTGGTGGCGCGGAAGCTGGCGCGCAGGGCCTCGACGCCCTCCGACCAGATGCCGCCGGCCTCCTTGCCCTCCTCGCCGAGCACGCCGTCCAAGGTCTGCACCACCTCGAGCACGGTGATCTGCTCGGGGGGCTTGGCCAGGGTGTAGCCGCCCTTCGCCCCCCGGTGGCTGACCAAGAGGCCGGCCCGGCGCAGGGTGGAGAAGAGCTGCTCGAGGAACTGCACGGGGATCTCGCGGCGCTCCGCGATCTGGCCGATCGGGATCGGTTCGGTGCCCGCCCGCGCGAGCTCAGCGAGCGCCAGCACCGCGTAACGTGACTTCGAGGTGACCGAGATCAACATCTCCAATCTAGGGGGTCGAGCGGCGTCCGCGCGACTGCGCTGGCTCGCGCCTGCCGCGGTGATGGGCGTGATCTTCTTCTTCTCGGCTCAGCCCTACGACGGGCACGAGATGGCCTGGTGGGAGGTCGCGGGACGCAACCTCGGGCACTTCGGCGGCTACGCGCTGCTCGCCGCCGCCTGGGTCTGGGCGCTCGCCGGCTGGGCCCGGCGGCCGCTGTGGCTCGCGGCGGCCCTCTCCCTCGCCTACGCGATCGCAGACGAGTACCACCAGACCTTCGTCGAGGGACGCACCGGAACCGCCGCAGACGTCGCGCTCGACTCCGCCGGCATCGCGGCGGCCCTGCTCGCCGTCAACCGCAGGACGAAAGGTGCCCGGGGCGGAGCTAGGCGCTGAGCCGCTCCAGGGCCCGCTCGATCCGCTGCAGCGAGCGCTCCTTGCCGAGCGTTGCGAGCGACTCGAAGATGCCGGGCGAGACCGAGCTGCCCGAGATCGCCATGCGGATCGGCTGGTAGAGCTTGCCGGGCTTCAGCTCGCGCTCGGCAAGGATCGCCTGAAGGGCCCGCTCGATCGGCTCGGCCTCGAAGGGCTCCACCCCGCGCAGGGTCTGCAGCGATTCGCTTAGGAGCTCGCCCACGCCGTCTTTCATCACCTTGCGCCACGCCCTCTCGTCGGTCTCGGGCTCCTCCAGCAGGAAGGAGATCAGCGGCCAGACCTCGTCCAGGGTCTGGGCCTTGTCCTGGGCGATCGCGCAGGCGGCGCGCAGGGTCTCGCCCGGCTCGCGGCCCAGACGCTCGGCGACCGCGGCGGTGTAGTCCTCCAGCGGCAGCTCGCGCATGAAGCGGCCGTTCAGCCAGCGCAGCTTCTCCTCGTCGAAGATCGCCGAGGCCCGCCCCACCCGTTCCAGCTCGAAGCGCTCCAGCAGATCTCCGGTGCTCAGGATCGTCGTGTCGTCGGTGGTCCCCCAGCCGAGCAGGGCGAGGTAATTGCGCACCGCGGCGGGCAGGTAGCCGCGCTCGCGCAGCTCCTGGACGCTGGCCGCCCCGTGTCGTTTGGAGAGCTTCTTGCCGTCGGGACCGTGCAGGAGCGGCAGGTGCGCGTAGCGCGGCGGCTCGGCTCCGAGCGCCCGCATCACCAGCAGCTGCTTGGGGCTGTTGGAGAGGTGATCGTCGCCGCGAACCACGTCGGTGATCCCCATCTCCGCGTCGTCGACGGCGACCGCGAAGTTGTAGAGGACGGATCCGTCCGCCCGGGCGATCACGAAGTCGTCGGCGGACTCGTTGGGAAACCCCACCTCTCCGCGAATCGCGTCGTCCACCACGGTCCGGCCGGAGTCGGGGACGCGCAGGCGCACCGCCGCCCCCGGCTCGTCGCTGGGATCCCCGCGGTAGCCGCGATTGCCGTGCTCGGCCTTCCAGGCCTTGACGTCCTCGGCGGTGGCCGGGTCGCGGTAAGCGGCACCTGACTCGAGCAGCTCGGTGAGTCGGGCGCTGTGGCGGTCGGCTCGCTCGGCCTGGCTGATCGGGCCCTCGTCCCAGTCGAGCCCGAGCCAGCGCAGCGCGTCGAGGATCTGCTCGACGTT
>CAYZPZ010000281.1:0-2063 GCA_964480205.1 uncultured Conexibacteraceae bacterium | reverse complement strand
CTGCCAGGGCGGCATCTACGACCATCTCGGCGGCGGCTTCGCCCGCTATTCGGTGGACACCGACTGGCTGGTGCCGCACTTCGAGAAGATGCTCTACGACAATGCGCTCCTGGCGCGCGCCTATCTGCACGGCTGGCAGGCGCTCGGCACCGACCGCTGGGCCCGGATCTGCCGCGAGACGCTCGACTGGACGCTGCGCGAGATGCACGGGCCCGAGGGCGGCTTTTACTCGGCCATCGACGCCGACTCCGAGGGCGAGGAGGGTCGCTTCTACGTCTGGAGCGAGCAGGAGCTGCGCGAGGCGCTCGCCGACGGCGGCGTCGTCTCCGAGGGCGGCATCCCCTTCGAGGAGATCGAGCGGCTACTCGCCTGGTGGGGGGTCAGCGCCACGGGGAACTTCGAGGGCCGCAACATCCTGCACGTTCCGCTCGCCCCCGCGGCCGAGCCGCCCCCCATGCTGGACGAAGCCCGCCGCATCCTGCTGGCGCGGCGCGAGCAGCGGGTCCGCCCCGACCTCGACGACAAGCGCCTCTGCGCTTGGAACGCGTTGATGGTCTCTGCCCTCGCCGACGCGGGTGCGGCACTGGGGCGCGACGACTATCTCGACGCAGCCGCCGGCTGCGCCCGATTCATCCTCGACTCGCTTCGAGACCCCGACGGGCGCCTGCTGCGGAGCTGGAAGGACGGCGAGGCGAAGCTGAACGCGTACCTCGAGGACCACGCCTTCCTGCTCGAGGCGCTGCTCCGCCTGTACGAGGCGACGCTGGAGGTGCGCTGGTTCGACGCCGCTCGCGGGGTTGCCGAGGGGATGCTCGAGCGTTTCGGCGACAGCGAGCACGGCGGCTTCTTCACCACCTCTCACGACCACGAGCAGCTGATCGCGCGGCGCAAGGACCTCGGTGACCACCCGATCCCCGCCGGCAACTCCTCGGCAGCCCTGGGCCTGCTGCGACTGGCGGCGCTGACCGGCGAGCGCCGCTACGAGGAGCGGGCGGTCGAGGTCCTGCGCCTTTTCGCCCCGGCGGCGGTGCGACACCCGGACGCCTTCGGGCATCTGCTGCAGGCGCTCGACTTCCACCTCTCGACGGTGCGCGAGGTGGCGCTGGTCGCTCCGGGCAACGGGACGCCTCCGGCCTCGCTCGCCGACCTGGCGCGGGTGGTGCGGTCGGCGCATCGGCCCCACGTCGTGCTCGCCGGCGGGGTCGAGGGCTGCGACCGGCCCGAATTGCTGCGCGACCGCCCAGCAGTCGAGGGCAGGCCCGCGGCCTACGTCTGCGAGAACTTCGCCTGCCGGGCCCCGATCACCGAGCCGAGCGAGCTGCAGGCCGCGCTTTCCTGAGCCGAGCCGGCACGGCCATCGGCGACTACAGAATCGGCAGGAACTCCTCGATCTCGTAGGGGGTGACCCGGACCCGGTAGTCCTCCCACTCCGAGCGCTTGATCTCGACGAAGCGGTTGAAGGCGTGCTCGCCGAGCACCCTCAGAACCAGCTCCGACTCCGCCGCGATCTCGATCGCCTCACCCAGGGTCTCCGGCAGCTGCTCGATACCGCGGCGCTGGCGCTCCTCCGGCGTCAGGTGGTAGAGGTTCTGCTCCATCGGCTCGGGCAGCTCGTAGCCGCGCTCGATCCCCTCCAGCCCGGCGTGCAGCATGCCGGCGAAGCAGAGGTAGGGGTTGCAGGCGGGGTCGGGGCAGCGCAGCTCGGCGCGCGTGGCCCGCTCCTTGCCCGGGTGATAGAGCGGCACCCGGATCAGCGCCGAGCGGTTGCGGCGTGACCAGGCGAGGTAGACCGGCGCCTCGTACCCCGGTACCAGCCGCTTGTAGGAGTTGACCCACTGCGCGAACAGCGGGGCGATCTCTCGCGCGTGCTTGAGCTGGCCCGCGATGAAGGCCTTGGCGGTGTCGGAGAGGAAGAACTGGTCGTCGGGGTCGAAGAAGGCGTTGCGGCCGTCCTTGCCCAGCGACTGGTGGACGTGCATGCCGTTGCCGTTCTCGCCCTGCAGCGGCTTCGGCATGAAGGTGGCGTGCCAGCCGTACTTCATCGCGTACTCCTTGACCGTGAT
>CAYZPZ010000280.1:0-2074 GCA_964480205.1 uncultured Conexibacteraceae bacterium | reverse complement strand
GGCGAGCTGGGGGATCACGTCGGGGCGGACGAACGAGGTCACCTCGATGCGGCTCAGCCCGGCGTCGGCGAGCATCCCGATCAGGCGCAGCTTCTCGTCGGTGGGGATCACCTCGGGCTCGTTCTGGAACCCGTCGCGGGGACCGACCTCGCGGATCCGGACGCTCTGCGGCAGATTTTCGGCCATCGACCCCAGCCTAGTGGTAGGGCTCAGCCACCCCGGAGGGCGGCGACGTCGACCACCCGCCGCTCGTGGGTGCCGACGCCGATCGTGCGCTCGCCCTCGCTCACCTCGACCTCGAAGCGGAGCTTTCGGTCGTCGACGATCTCCCGCAGGGTCGAGCGGATTGTGCAACGGGCGCCCTCGGCCGCCGCAGCGACGTGCTTGACGCAGACCTCGAAGCCGACCGTCGCCTTGCCCTCGGGCAGGTTCTCGAAGGAGAGCACCGCCGAGTTGCGCTCCATCACCGCGATCATCCCCGGCGTCGACAGCACCTTGACGCCGATCGTGCCACCGACGTCGGTGAGCAGCGGACCGTCGGCGATGAACTCGTCCACCCGCTCCAGGCCGGGCTTGAGTGTGGCCTCCTCGGGCCGATCCACCTCAGGGACGGTGTCGGAGAGCTCCATCGGCTTACCTTCCGTCAACGCTAACCCACCATGCCCATCCCGCCGGAGACGCCGAGGATCTCGCCGGTGACGTAGGAGGCGTCGTCGGAGGCGAAGAAGGAGACCGCGGCCGCGACCTCGTCCGGGGTGCCCATCCGGCGCAGCTGGGTTCCCGCCTTCATGTTCTCGATGATCTTCTGCCCGATCTCACCGAACTCGGCCGCCTGCATCAACAGCGGCGTCTCGATCGGCCCCGGCGCGATCCCGTTGGCGTTGATCCCGAACCGCGCTCCCTCGCGGGCGATCACCTTGGTGAATGCGATCACGCCCCCCTTGGCGGCCGAGTAGACCGCCGAGCCCTTCGAGCCGATCCGCCCCGCCTCGGAGGCGATGTTGACGATCCGTCCGTAGCCCGCCTCCTGCATCCCGGGCAGGGCCGCGTAGGTGCAGTTGAGCACGCCATTGAGGTTGACCGCGATCACCTTCCGCCACTGCTCCGGAGTGGTCTGGGCGAAGAACCCGAACTCGTCGGTGCCCGCGTTGTTGACCAGGATGTCGAGGGTGCCGGTGCGCTCCACCGCCGCCCGCGCCGAGTCGAGCTCGGTCACGTCGAGCTCGATCGGCTCGCCGGAGATCTCCGCGGCCACGGCGCTCGCCCCCTCGGCGTTGATGTCGCCGATCACCACCGAGGCGCCCTCGGCCGCGAGCCGCCGGGCGATCGCCGCCCCGATCCCGCTGGCGCCGCCCGTGACCAGCGCTCTGCGCCCCTCGAGCCTCATGCCGCGGGAGAGCCTATTGGGGCGGGCGTGTAAGTTGGCGCGCCGTGGCGGAACCGATCCCGATCATCGGCGGCACCGGCGCCCTGGGCTACGGGCTGGCCGTGCGCTGGGCGCGTGCCGGCCGTCAGCTCGCGATCGGCTCCCGCAAGCTCGAGCGAGCCCAGGAGGCCGCGGGTAAGGTGGCCGCGGAGGTCGACGGCGCCGCGGTGGAGGGCCTGGAGAACGCCGATGCCGCTCGCCGCGGGCCGGTCGTCTTTCTCACCGTCCCCTTCCGCGCTCAGTCCGAGACCCTGACCAACCTCAAGGATGCGCTCGGCGACGGCCAGATCCTGGTCGACTGCACCGTCCCGGTCGCGGCCGCGATCAGCGGCAGGGCGACGCGCACCCTCGGGGTCTGGCAGGGATCCGCCGCCCAGCAGGCCGAGGAGATGGTGCCCGATGGGGTGACCGTGATCTCGGCACTGCACACCGTCAGCGCGGCGTCGCTGACCGATGGGGAGCCCCTCGACGAGGACGTGCTGGTGTGCGGCGATCGCAAGGCCGACAAGGCGCGGGTCGCGGAGCTGATCGAGCTGATCGACGGTCTGCGCGCGGTCAACGCGGGTCCGCTCGAGGCGGCGCGGATCGCCGAAACGCTGACCCCGCTGCTGATAGCGATCAACGCCCGCTACAAGACGCGGGCGGGGA
>CAYZPZ010000279.1:0-2092 GCA_964480205.1 uncultured Conexibacteraceae bacterium | reverse complement strand
CCCGGCACCTGGTCCCGATCCTGACGCTGGCGGTGGTCGCGCTGGCGATCTCCGCCGGCCTGGTCGGGCTGATGGTGCACTTCGGCCTAGGGGTCTCGCTCACCGCTGCCCTGCTGTTCGGGGCGCTGATCTCGGCCACCGACCCCGTCGCGGTCACCGCGGTCTTCCGCGAGCTCGGCGTCCCCAACCGCCTCCTGGTCCTGGTCGAGGGCGAGAGCCTGCTCAACGACGGCATCGCGATCGTCCTGTTCGAGATCCTGCTGGTGGCGGCGCTGGGGACCGAGGAGATCGGCGTCGCCTCGGGGATGGTGGACTTCCTCTACGTCTTCCTGGGCGGCGCCGCGCTGGGAGGCCTGCTCGGCCTGGCGGTCGCCGAGCTGGCCTCGCGGATGAAGCCGCTCCCGTCCACCGCGCTGACGATCGCGGTCGCCTACGGGGGCTTCGTGCTGGCCGAGCAGCTGCTCGGCTTCTCCGGGGTGATGGCCAGCGTCAGCGCGGGCCTCGTTCTCTCGGGTCTCTCCTACACGCTGATCCCCCGCCAGGAGGCCGAGACCTGGGAGACCTTCTGGGAGGCGCTCGCCTTCGTCGCCAACGGGCTGCTCTTCCTGCTGATCGGCTTGGCGATCGAAGCCGATCTGATCGTCGACAACCTGGGATCGATCGCGATCGGGATCGGGGCGGTGGTGATCTCCCGGCCCCTGGCGATCTTCCCGGTGATGCCGCTGGTCAACCGCCTCAGCGGCATCCCCAGCGTCGGCTGGCGCAACCAGGCGGTGGTCGTCTGGGGTGGGCTGCGAGGCGGGGTGGCGCTGGCGCTGGCGCTGGCGATCCCCGCCGAGCTCCCCGACCAGGAGCGCTTCGTGGCGATGACGGCGGGGGTGGTGCTGGCCACCCTGGTCCTGAACGCGTCCACGATCCGGCGGCTGATCACGATGATGGGCCTCGACCAGCCCACCCGGCTGGAGCGCTTCGTCGCCGCAGCGGCCCGCTTCGACGGCGCCCGCACCGCGCGCTCGGAGCTGCACGAGACGCTGGCCGGGACCGAGATCGACCGCCAGCTGAGCGAGGTCGAGGCCGCGGCCGCCACGGAGATCGGGCGGATCGATCTCAGCTCCGACGAGCTCAACGAGGCGCTGCTGCGCCGGGGGCTCTCCGTCGAGCGCCGATCGATCCAGGAGATGGTCGAGCAGAGGCTGGTACCGCAATGGCACGGCCGGGTGGCGCTGGACTCGCTCGAGGACCAGCTCGACGAGCTCTCGCTGGGCCAGGCGCGCCGACGAGGCCTTTTCACGCCCACCCGTCTGGGCCGTCTGGTCTACGCGATCGCCCGCCGCATCCACATCGGCCGGTTGACCGAGGAGCGGTGGGTCGAGATCGCCTATCGCGACCTGCACAGCCGTCTGCGTGCCGCCGACGACGCGCTGAGCGCGCTGACCCACTTCTCGGTCTGCCCCACCGTCACCGACGAGGCGCTCGGCGAAGCCCGGGGCCGCTTCCAGCGCTGGCACGACAAGACGCAGCGCGATCTTCAACTGCTGCTGCGGACCGCGCCCGAGCCGCTGCTCGCGGCGGCGCGGCGGCACTACGTCAGCGACCTGGGCCGGGTCGCATCGCGGCGGGAGCTGAGCCAGCTCGCCGAGCTCGGGTTGGTCTCCACCGTCGCGGTCGAGCAGGCCTCCGAGCTGATCGCAGAGCATCTGCGCGAGGCCGAGCGGGCCCGGATCGAGGTCGCGGTCGAGCCCGAGGAGGACGTCGGGATCTAGCCGGGTGGGCCCCCGGCGGCGCGGCGTCCGAGACGCTCGCCCAGCTTCAGCCAGACGGGGTAGAGCGCGAACTGCGCCAGGGCCAGGGCATGGTCCCTGGAGCTCATACCGCTTTCGTCGATCGGGGCGAGGCCGGAGGTGAGCATGAACTCGCGTCCCGAGCGGGCCCCGAAGGGCCGCCTCAGCGGGTCGACAGCCGGGTGGTTGGCGTAGAGGGCGAGCGAGACGCCCACGAAGGCGGCCAGGGTGCCGGCCTTGAGCGTGCCGGCCAGGCGCTCGTCGTCGGTGTAGCGCTCGATCGCGGCGCCCGCGGCGACCAGCAGCGGCGG
>CAYZPZ010000278.1:0-2111 GCA_964480205.1 uncultured Conexibacteraceae bacterium | reverse complement strand
GCCCCGCGGCGGGGAACCCCGCTGCTGGAGGTGCGGAGCAACGCTCCTCGCTACTGGCGAGCCGCGGTGCTGGACCGCTTCGACGGTCGCACCTGGCGCCGCTCCGCCGTCGACACCGGCCAGCCCCCGCTCGAGCTGCCCACCCAGGTGGACCAAGGCTCGCCCGCCGGAGCCCCCGAGCGGCTCAATCCCGACTGGGTGGTGCGCACCGAGTTCGAGCTGCGCGGGCTGCGCAGCGAGTACGCGATCGCGCCGGGCGCGCTGAGGGCGGCCGAGGGGATCGAGCTCGACCCCACCCCGAACGGCACCACCTTCGCCGACGACGGCCCGCTGACCGAGGGCGACGCCTACTCCACGCTCAGCTACGCCCCCGCTCCCAGCGCCACCGAGATGCGCAGCGCCCCCGCACTCTACGCCCCCGCCCTGGCGCACCACACGACGATCGGGCTGCCGCGAGGCGGCGAGGCGCGGTCGGGCCCGCCGGTCGAGGTGCCGCTGTACGGTGCGGCGGCCGCCGATGCCCGCGCCGAGCGCGCCGCCCGGCGCCTCGCCGACTCGCCCTACGGCGAGGTGCAGTCGCTGGCCGAGCGGGTCGCGGCCGAGGCGGAGACCCCCTACGACACGGTCAAGGCGGTCGAGGTCTACCTGCGGGACAACCACGACTACGTCGAGGAGGTGGCTCCCCGGAGCCTCGCCCTGCGTGATTTCCTCTTCGACTCGCCCGAGGGCTACTGCGAGTACTTCTCGGGGGGGATGGCGCTGATGCTGCGAACGCTGGGCATCCCGGCCCGGGTCGCCACCGGTTTCACGCCGGGTGAGCGCGACGCGGAGCGCCCGGGCCGCTTCCAGGTCCGCGACATAGAGGCCCACTCCTGGACCGAGGTCTACTTCACCGGGATCGGCTGGGTCCCCTTCGACCCCACGCCGGCCGCCGCTCCCGCGCAGCTGCAGGCGGGCGGCAGCCGTACGGTGAGCGCCGCTCCCGCCCCATCCTCGGAGGGCTCGGCCGCTGCGGCCACCCCCGCCGCGGTCCAGCCCGGCGCCTCGGTGTCCGGTTCGTCGCGGGGCTTTCCGGTCTGGCCGTTCGCGCTCGCCCTGGCGCTGCCCCTGATCGCCGGGCTCGCCGTGGCCATCGCCCGGTTGCTTCGCCACCGCTCCCTGCCGGCCCGCGAGGCCGGCGAGGCCCGCGCCCGGGAGCTCGCCGCCGCGCTGGAGCGCCTGGGCTGGAGCTCGTCGCCCGGAACCACCCTGAGCGCTGTCGAGGATCGCCTGCGCTCGGCGCGTCGCCCGGCCGCGGCGGACTACGCCGCCGGCCTGCGATCGTTCCGCTACGCCGACGGCAACGGCCGCCTACCTTCTCTGGCCCAACGCCGCCGCATGCGCCGCGAGCTGCCCCGCCTCGAGGGATGGGAAGGCAGGGTCGACGCCCTCCGGGCGGTCCCGCTCGGCGCCCCCAGGCCCCGCGGCTCCATCAGCCCACCGAGCCGGCCGCGCTGGCTGCCCCGGTAGGCTCCTCGAGCTCGCGGGGAACCGCCCCGGTGAATCACTCGTCCAATCCGGGAGTGGCCGCCTGCGCTCGCCCGGCGCGGGTTCTGACCGCGTCCTGCGCGAGACTCGCTCGGTGAGCAAGCGGGGCGAGAACCTGGCGCAGTCGGCTCGTCCAGACATGGCCGAGGCGCAGCAGGCTCTGCGGGGGCTGGAGGGGGTCGACTCCGAGCTGGAGGGTGCCCGCCGGATCTATGAGGGCCCGCCCGATCCCGACGCACTGCTGGCCCACCTGGGGCTGGAGGGATTTCGGCCGGGGCAGCGGGAGCCGGTGGAGGCCGCGCTGGCCGGACGCGACTCGCTGGTGGTGATGCCGACCGGGGGCGGTAAGAGCCTCTGCTACCAGCTCCCTGGACTCGCCTCGCCACGGCTCTCGATCGTGGTCAGCCCGCTGATCGCGCTGATGGCCGATCAGTGGCGACGGCTCGCCGCCGAGGGCCACCCGGTGGTGATGATCGCCTCGGGGCTGCCCGAGAAGGTGGCCTTGGAGGCGCTGGCGCGAATCCGAAGCGGCGAGGCGCGGATCGTCTACTGCTCGCCGGAGCGCTTCGCCTCGCCGAGCTTCT
>CAYZPZ010000277.1:0-2130 GCA_964480205.1 uncultured Conexibacteraceae bacterium | reverse complement strand
GGACGCCGGATTCTCAGTCCGGAAACCCGGGTTCGAATCCCGGTAGCGGTGCCTCCGAAGCCCCCACCTCGGGGGCTTTCTTATTACGTCGCGATCCGATCGCCCACCGCCGCGGCGCCGAGCAGTAAGCTGCTCGCGACATAGGTCGGTGGTCAAGGGAAGTCCGGTGAGATGCCGGCGCGGTCCCGCCACTGTGACCGGGCACCAGGTGCCGCACGATGCCACTGGTGAGCCATCGGCTCGCTGGGAAGGCGCGGAGCTCTGAAGCCCGCAAGCCAGGAGACCTGTCCCCGGCCAGCCAACACGACCCTCGTGGAAAGGGGTGGCTTCAGATGAGAAGACGTTTCGCTCTTGCCGGGGCTCTGGCTCTGGCGATCACCGGCGCGACCGCGGGCTCTGCCTCGGCGACGCCGACCTATCAATTGCGGGTGGAGGGGCCGGGAATGACGCTTGACCCCGGCACCCACTACGCGGTCCCCGGCCCGGGGGTCGTCGCCCCCCGCGGCGCGCTGACCGGCTCGGGCACCTGCGTCCGCGGCCCCGGGAACGTAGCCCTGGCCGGGCGCACGGCGATGGGGCTGATCGCCTCGGCGGCTAACGGGTTCAAGCGGCTGCGCCCGCTCTACATCGCCGAGAGCGGCTTCGGCCGCCGGGTCTGCCGCAGCGGCCCGTTCACGGAGACCGACTCGCCGTTCAGCGGCTGGCTGTTTCGACACAACCACGCCGCGCCGCCGTTCAGCGCCGAGCTGGTCGAGCTCAGCAAGAGCGACGAGGTGCTCTGGGTGTTCGCCAACTTCGCCACCGGGCAGAACACCGGGGACGAGCTGCTCCTGAACGCTCCGGTCCGCACCCGTCCGGGGGCGGTGCAGGTCACGGTCGCTGCGATCACCTTCGACGGGGTGATCGGGCCGGCGCCGAACGGCACCATCATCACCGGCGGCGCCGGGCCTGTGACCACGGTCGGGGGATCGGCTCTGGTCCCGCTCGCCCAGGGCAAGCACACCCTGCGCGCCTGGCCCGGCACCGCGGCGCCGACGGATATCCCCTCCAACCTGGCCCAGGTGTGCGTCAACCAGCGCCTCAAGAAGTGCTCGAAGGGGCCCGGCAGGAGGATCGTCGGCACCAACCAGCGTGACAACCTGAAGGGCACCAAGGGACCCGACCTGATCCGCAGCCGGGGCGGCAAGGACAAGATCCGGGTGCGCGGCGGCGGCAAGGACCGCGTCAACTGCGGCAAGGGCAAGGACGTGGTGATCGCCGACCGCCAGGACCGCGTCAAGCGCTGCGAGCGCGTCCTGCGCAGCGGCAAGAAGGCGAAGAAGCGGAGGGCCTCGAGAAGGTGAGCCCGGCCCGCAGGCCGGCGATCGCGGCGGCGCTCTGCGCGCTGGCGATCGCCGGCTGTGGGCTCGGCGCCGGCGACGAGGTCGGCGACGCCGAGCTCACCGTGACCCGCGATTACGGCTCCGAGCTGATCCTGCGCGAGAGCGTGGAGATCGGTGAGTCCGACACCGTTTTGCGCCTGCTCGATCGCGAGGCCGAGGTGGAGACCGGCTTCGGAGGCGGGTTCGTCGAGGGAATCGAGGGGCTCGCGGGGGGACGATCCGACGGACGCAGCACCGACTGGTTCTATTACGTCAACGGGGTCGAGTCCGGGGTCGGTGCCGCCGAGTACGAGCCGGCGGACGGCGACCGGATCTGGTGGGACCGCCGCGACTGGAGCACGGCGATGCGGGTTCCCGCCGTTGTCGGCTCCTGGCCGCAGCCATTCGCCGGCGGCCACGGCGGCGAGCGCTGGCCGGTCGAAGTCCGCTGCGCCGCCGAGCGGGAGCCGTGCGAGCGGGTTGGGAGCCGGCTCGCAGAGCAGGGGATCGAGGTGAGCGACGCCGAGCCCGAGGCGTCCGGCTCAGGGGCCGCGATCCGGGTCCTGGTCGGTCCCTGGGCGCGAATCGAGGGCGACCGGGTCGCTTCCCTGCTCGCGGCCGGGCCCGAGCGCAGCGGGGTGTTCGCGAGGTTCTCGGGCCGCGCGACGGCGGTGGAACTCACCCTGCTCGAAGCGAACGGGCGGCCCGGGCGCCGGCTCGAGGCGGGTGCGGGGCTGATCGCCGCGTTGCGTCCGGACGAGGGCCCGCC
>CAYZPZ010000276.1:0-2137 GCA_964480205.1 uncultured Conexibacteraceae bacterium | reverse complement strand
ACCGCCAGCCCGATCGCACCTCCGATCTGCTGGGAAGTGTTGATCAGGCCGCTGGCCAGCCCCGACTCGCGCTCCTGCACGCCGGAGACGGCCGCGATCGTGGTGGTGACGAAGGCGAAGCCGAGGCCGACGGCCGCGAACAGCGACGGCCCGAGCACGTCGGTGACGAACCCGCCGCCGACCGAGACCTGACTGAACCAGAGCAACCCGATCGCGATCGAGATCATCCCCGCCGAGAGCACCGGCTTGAAGCCGACCTTGGTCACCAGCTGGGAGCCGACCCCGGCCGCCACGATGATCATCAGCGCCAGCGGCAGGTAGCTCAGTCCCGCCTTGATCGCGGAGAAGCCCAGCACCTGCTGCATGTACAGCGAGATGAAGAAGAACATCGAGAAGAGCGAGGCGCCGACCAGCAGGCCGACCACGTTGGCCCCGGTCAGGGTCCGCATCCGGAAGATGCGGAATGGGACCAGCGGAGCCTCCGAGCGCAGCTCGATCGCCACGAAGGCGGCCATCAGGGTCGCCGACAGGCCCAGCAGGCCCAGCGTCTGCACCGAGCCCCAGCCCGCCTCGGTCGCCTCGACCAGCGCGTAGACCAGCACCGTCAGCGAGGCGGTGACGCTGACCGCGCCGAGGGTGTCGAAGTTGCGCGTCGCCGAGGTGGAGCGGCTCTCGGCGACCAGGGCGGGCGTCATCAGGGCCACGACCGTGGCCACCGGCACGTTGATCCACAGCACCCACTCCCAGCCGAGGCCGTCGGTGAGGATGCCGCCGAGCAGCACGCCGGCGGCGCCGCCTGAGCCCGCCACCGCCCCCCACACCCCCAGCGCCTTGTTGCGCTCGGCGCCGTCGGTGAACAGGTTGGCGATGATCGACAGCGCCGAGGGCGAGATGATCGCGGCGCCCAGCCCCTGGGCGGCGCGGGCGGCGATCAGCTGACCCTCGTTGGCCGAGAAGCCGGCGGCCAGCGAGGCGACCGCGACCAGGGCCAGGCCGGAGAGGAAGACGCGGCGGCGTCCGAGCAGGTCGGCCATCCGCCCCCCGAGCAGCAGAAAGCCGCCGAAGGTGAGGATGTAGGCGTTGACCACCCAGGTCAGGTTGTCCTGGGAGAAGCTCAGGCCCTCGCCGATCGAGGGCAGGGCCACGTTGACGATCGAGGCGTCGAGGACGACCACGAACTGCGCCATGCAGAGCAGAGCCAGGGCCAGCCATCTGCGCTCTTGGTAGCTACTTGCCTCGGTCATCGATTCCCTCCTGTCTTGCGGTTAAGCTCGGTGGGTGCCATAATCGGAACATGAGTTCCGGTTCCGATTCGGGGCACTATACGGAATACGAATTCCGTTTGCAATCCGGAGCTAACCCCTAGACGAGTGGAGCCCGCCCCAAATAGACAGCACCCGCCCCGAGAAGTCGATGACATCGGTCACTGAGACAAAACAGAAGCCCGACGACGGGCAGCGCGAGCTGCGCGCCGATGCCCGCCGCAACCACGAGGCGGTGCTCGTCGCCGCCCGCGAGGTCTTCGCCGCCGAGGGAATGGAGGCGGGAATGGACGAGATCGCGCACCGCGCCGGGGTTGGAGTCGGCACCGTCTACCGGCACTTCCCGACCAAGGACGACCTGATCACCGCCCTGATCAGGGAGCACTTCGTCCGCCTGGCCGAGCGGGCCAAGGAGGCGCTGGCCGAGGAGGACCCGTGGCAGGCCTTCTGCGAGTTCATGCGCTGGTCCGCGCGGATCGCGGCCGAGGACCGGGCGCTCGGCGAGTTCCTGGGCTCGCGTCCCAACATCGGAGAGTCCGAGGCCAATCGCAGCGGACTGCCGGAACTGACCGAGGAGCTGATGGGCAGGGCTCAGCGAGCCGGCGACATGCGCGAGGACCTGGTGGTCGAGGACGTGCCGACGATGATCTGCGGCCTGGGCGCCATCACCACCGCCCACCCCGACAGCATCGCCGCCGCCAACTGGCAGCGCTTCCTGGAGATCACCCTCGACGGGATGCGGGCGGCGCCGGGGAAGAGCAGGCTCCCGCCGCCGGGCCGCCAGCTCCCCCCGCAGTAGCAGCCGGCTCTAGCGGGCGGCGTCGGGCTCGATCGGGGCGTCGTCGTCGGGGTCCACCGAGGGCTCGGTCTTGAGC
>CAYZPZ010000275.1:0-2140 GCA_964480205.1 uncultured Conexibacteraceae bacterium | reverse complement strand
AGACGATGTAGGAGTGGCCGGTGACCCAGCCGACGTCGGCCGCGCACCAGTAGACGTCGTCGTCCTTGAGGTCGAAGATCAGCTTGTGGGTGGCGGCGACCTGGGTCAAATAGCCGCCGGTGGTGTGCAGGATCCCCTTCGGCTTCCCGGTCGAGCCCGAGGTGTAGAGGATGTAGAGCGGGTCCTCTGAGTCCATCGGCTCGGGCGCGCACTCGGGCTCGGCGGCCTCCACCACCTCGTGCCAGAAGACGTCGCGCCCCTCGCTCATCGGCGGGTCGGTCCCGCAGCGATCGACCACCACGATGTGCTCCAGGGTGGGGATCTCGCCCGCGATCCCGTCCACCGCCTCCTTCATCGGCGTCGGCTTGCCGCGGCGCAGGGTGGCGTCGGCGGTGACCAGCAGCTTGGCGTCGGAGAACTGCATCCGCTCCTTCACCGACTCGGCCGAGAAGCCGCCGAAGACGACGTTGTGGATCGCCCCGATCCGCGCGCAGGCCAGCATTGCCGCCGCGGTCTCGGGCAGCATCGGCAGGAAGATCCCGACCACGTCGCCCTTGCCGATTCCGAGCGACCTGAGCGCGTTGGCGAAGCGCTGGGTCATCTCCAGCAGCTCGGCGTAGGTGACCGCACGGCGGCTGTCCGCCGGAGCCCCCTCGTCCTCGGCGTCCTCGCCCTCCCAGTGCAGCGCCACGCGATCGCCGTTGCCGGCGGCGACGTGGCGGTCGAGGCAGTTGACCGAGGCGTTCAGCCTGCCGCCGACGAACCACTTCGCGAAGGGCGGGTCCGACCAGTCGAGGACCTCGGACCAGGGCCCGATCCACTCGAGCTTCTCGGCCCACTCCGCCCAGAATCCCTCCGGGTCGGCTTCGGCCCGCTCGTAGATCGCGGGGTCGTTGGCGTTGGCTTGGGCGGCGAACTCCTCCGGCGGCGGGAAGGTCCGCTCGGTGTGGAGCAGGACGTCGAGCTCGCCGCCGTTGGTCGTCATCCACCGGCAACCTACTACTCCGGACTAGAGCCACGAGGGTGCCTGACCCGGAGCTCGGCATGCTCCGCCGCGAGTGCGAGAGCGTCCGTCAGGGTAGGCTCGCAGCGATGAGCCATCACACTCATCCCCTCGAGGGAAGGCGTGCAGCGGTGATGATCGGCCCCGGCTTCGAGGACACCGAGGCGACCTATCCCTACTACCGCCTGCAGGAGGCGGGCGCCGAGGTCGAGCTGGTCGGCGTCGAGGCTGGCCTCGAGCTGACCGGGAAGCGGGGTCAGCCGCTGACCACCGACCGCGCCGCCTCTGATCTGGCCGAGAGCGAGCTGGACCTGCTGGTGATCGCGGGCGGCTTTGGGCCGGACAAGCTCCGCACCGACGAGGGCGTGCAGCGCATCGTCCGCGAGCTGGACGTCGCCGGCAAGCCGATCGCCTTCATCTGCCACGCCGCCTGGGTGCCGGTGTCGGCCGGGATCCTGGAGGGCCGTCGGGTCACCTCCTATCCCACCGTCGCCGACGACTGCCGCAATGCCGGCGCCGCCTGGGAGGACGCCGAGGTGGTCGTCGACGGCAACCTGATCTCCTCCCGCCGCCCCGACGATCTGCCCGCCTTCATGGCGGCGCTGCTCGAGGTCGCCGCCGCCGAGCCCGTGGCGGGCGGCACGACTTAGCCCAGAGCGCTGACCCCGGGCGGGGCGTCGGGCTGGCGCTCGGTGGCGACGCGCTTGCGATGGGTGCGGATCTCGCTCATGATCCGCTCCAGACGCGGTTCCTGCGAGGCGTCGACGTGAGTCATCGCCGCCGCGATCGCCGGGTGCACGGCTGCGATCCGTTCGTGCATCGCCTGCGCCACCGCCCGGTAGGTGGGGTGGCCCTCGCGGCCGGAGCGCAGCTCGATCAGGTGCATCGCCTCGCGCGCGTTCAGGTCGAGCACGTAGCGGATCCGGTAGCCGAGGCAGAGCGCGTAGGGGGCGGCGGCCGGCATTCCAGCCGCCTCGAGCCGCTCGAACTCCGCCCGCGACAGCTCCAGGGCGCGCTCGTAGTCTGAGCCGACCCCGGCCTCTCGCACCTCCTCGGGCACCCCGGCGCCGAGGTCGGGGGTGAGGCGCTGCCACTGGCAGGTCAGCATCCGGTGGCGCTGCAGGTCGCGGAAGCCGC
>CAYZPZ010000274.1:0-2162 GCA_964480205.1 uncultured Conexibacteraceae bacterium | reverse complement strand
CGTCGGAGAGGGCGCGGTCGTAGTGCTGGCCGGTGTGCAGCAGGCGCACCTCGATTCCGCGACCCGCGAGCGCCGCGGTCACCGGAGCCATCTTCACGAAGTTGGGTCGCGCGCCGACCACGGCGAGGACGGATGAACTCACCGCGGGCAGGCTAGGCGATCAGGTCCTCTCGATCGTCCTTAGGTCGACTTCTCGACCTCGCAGCCCTTCGCGTTGTCCTTCCCCTTGCCGCCCTTGCAGATGTCCCTGCCCTTGCCGCCGCCCAGACGGTCCTTGCCGCGGCCGCCGACCAATCTGTCCCTGCCCTTGCCGCCGTACAGCTTGTCCCTGCCGCCTTCGCCAAAGATCTTGTCGTTGCCCGGGCCGCCAATGACGACGTCGCTGCCGTCGCCGGCGCAGATCACGTCCTTGCCCCCGCCGCTCTTGATCGTGTCGTTGCCGCCGAGACCGGTGACCACGTCACGCCCGGGCGTCCCGCCGAGGAGGTCATCTCCGGGGGTCCCCGCGATCGTCGCCACCTCCCCCTTGCAGCGGCAGGAGGAGAGGTCGGAGTCTTGGGTCTCGTCGCCGAACCCGTCTCGGTCGCAGTCGAGTTCGAGCCGGGCGGCGACGTCGAGCTGATGGGCTGGCTCGGGCTCAAACCACTGTGCCTGCCGAGGCGCCACGTCCTCGTCGCGGAAGTGGAGCAGATGGCCCTGCGCGGGGCGGGCGCACTGCCCCTCGGTTACCGTGAACAGGCCGACCACGCTACCGGCCCGCACGGGGATCCGAATCGGATAGCTGTTGAGGGAACTGGGGGTCGGGGTTACGACGGGGCTTTCGGCGCGGATCGCGAAGAGTGACTGCCCCAGGAAACCCGTGCCGACTAAGAAGCCGACCTTGAGTTTGAGCTGCGGCGGGGCCGCACCAGCGCGGTGGCTCCAGCTCGTCAGAATTCCATCGAATGGAGCCGCGTTGCGCAATCCCGGCGAGTTCGATTGAAGGAGGGTGAACCCCTCCTCGCAGATGATGTCGGGGTCCGGGGTGAAGGTCTGACCAAGGGTTGTCGCCGCGCTCCCGCCGGCGGGGGCAGCCAGCAGCGCGACCCCCGCCGCGAGCAATCCGAGCGCAGCGCGCTTCCCGAGCCTCCTCCCCGTCCCGCTCATTCGGGCGATCATACCCCGGTCGATGCGCATGTCGAGAGCGTGTCGCCGCGCCCAATAGGCTGCGGGCATGGCGAGCCAGAGTGGCGCGGTGGTGGTGACCGGGGCCTCGACGGGGATCGGCCGGGCCAGCGCCCGGCACCTGGACGAGCTCGGCTACGCGGTCTTCGCCGGCGTGCGCAAGCAGGCCGATGCCAAGGCGATTGAGCGCGAGGGCTCGCCGCGCCTGCGGCCCGTCAGAATCGACGTCACCCAGCCTCGCTCGATCGCCTCCGCCGGCCGCACGATCGAGCGGGCGGTGGGCGAGGACGGGCTGACCGGCCTGGTCAACAACGCGGGGATCGCCAGCGCGGGCCCGGTCGAGCGCCTGCCGGTGGACGAGTTCCGCCGCGTGATCGAGACCAACCTGATCGGCCAGTACGCGGTCACCCAGGAGTTCCTGCCCCTGATCCGCCGCGGCGAGGGAACGATCGTCTTCAACACCTCGATCGGGGGCAAGATCGCCACCCCCTTCATGTCGGCCTACGCCTCCTCCAAGTTCGGGCTGGAGGCGCTCGCCGACTCGCTGAGACGTGAGCTCAAGCCCTGGGCGATCGAGGTGGTGGTCGTGGAGCCCGGCGTGATCTCGACCCCGATCTGGGAGCGCGGCGCGGACAACTTCGAAAGGAACCTGCCGGCGATGGGGCCCGAGGCGCAGGAGCTATACGGGGCGCAGATGGACGCGATGCGCGCCCGCGTCGACGAGGCCGCGGAGAGCGGGATCGAGCCGGAGGCGGTGGCCGAGGTGATCGCGCGGGCGCTCGGGCGCCGCCGGCCCCGGACCCGCTACCTGGTCGGCACCGACGCCAAGGTCATGCGCCGGATGGGCGGCCTGCTCAGCGACCGACTGCTCGACCAGGTGATCGTGCGCAGGATGAAGTTCCCCGACGACGCCTAGCGCGCGGCGCCGACCAGACGCTCGACGCCCGACTCCTCGATCGTGCGCCGCAGCCCCTCGCGCAGGCCCACCTTCGGCTCCC
>CAYZPZ010000273.1:0-2176 GCA_964480205.1 uncultured Conexibacteraceae bacterium | reverse complement strand
CCTCCATCCGCCTCTTCGCCGGGATCGTCGCCCTCGCGGGCCTCTCCCTCGCCCTCGCCGAGGGCGTGCTGGCCGCGTCGTGCGCGCCGACCGAGATCGAGTCGTCGGTCGTGGAGGAGGCGTCGCACGATCACGATCACGACCCCTCCTGCCCGTTCACTCCCCTGGCATCGCCGGATGGATGCGTGGGGGCGGCCTCCCTCCCGGCGGTCGCGGTGAGTGAGCTGGCCTTCTCACCCGAGGTTTCCGAGTCCATCGGCTCGTCGCGAACGCAGGCCGAGCTCCTCCTGGCCAGCGCGCTCTTCCGCCCACCCAGGGCGTAGTCCGTACGGGCCGGAGTCCTTCCGGCTCGCCTCTCAGAAAAGAGACTGATTCGATCCCGCTCCGGGGTCGCCTCGCCGGCGACTTCCGGGTGGGCCGACGCATCCGCGATTCCGTGGAGCCCGGACGCACCGTCCGCGGCCCCCGGCGCGCCGGCGTCGGATCCGAGAGACGGACGACGGACGGAGCACATCCATGACTTGCAAGAGACTCCTGGCATTTGCCCTGGCGGCGGTCGCGACCGCCTGCGGCGCAGAGCGGATCGCGGCCCAGACGACCGAGCCCGGACTGGCGGCCCTGCTGGCCGAGGCCGAGGCCGCCAATCCCGAGCTCACGGCGGCCCGGAGGGGAGCCCGGGCGGCGGCGGCCCGCGTCCCCCAGGCGGGCGCGCTGCCGGACCCGATGCTGAGCTTCGGCGTGATGAACCTCCCGATCTCGGACCCGAGCCTGGGCCGGGACATGATGACCATGACCCGGATCCGGCTCAGCGAGCGGTTCCCCTGGCCGGGCAAGCTCGCCCTCCGGGAGGAGATCGCGGGACGGGAGGCGGCGGCCGCGGAGTGGGAGGTGGAACGGACCCGCCGGCGCGTGCTCGCCGAGGTGAAGTCCACCTACTACGAGGTGTACTTCCTCGACCGGGCCCTGGAGGTGACGGGTCAGAACGAGGCGGTGATGGCCGACTTCACGCACCTCACCGCGACCCGGTACGGGGTCGGCACCGGCGCCCAGCCGGACGTGCTCAAGGCGCAGGTGGAGCGCACGCGCCTGGCCGACCAGATGGCCGTGCTCCGCGAGCGGCGCACGGGCGCGCTGGCCCGGCTCAACGCGCTCCTGGCGCGGCCCACGGACACGCCCCTCCCGAGCACCGAGATCCCCGGGGACGTGAGGGGCGCGGCGGCGGCCTCCGCGTCCGGAGACGGTCCCCGCTTCGCGGCGGCGGCCCTCTCCGACGTCCTGGCGGGAGAAGGAGCCGGCGCGGAGCCCGCGCCCGGGCTTCCGCCGGTGGACGACCTCCAGCGCCTGGCCCTGGAGAACAACCCGGGGGTCCGGGCCCACGCCGAGCGCGTGGCCGCCCGGGAGCGGTCGCTCCGGCTGGCCGGCAAGGCCACGCTCCCCGACATCGACGTCACGGTGGGCTACAGCCGGCGCCCCGACTTCGGCGACTTCTTCGACCTGATGGTCTCGGCGCCCCTTCCGATCTTCGCGGGCCGGAAGCAGGCGCAGGCCGTGCTGGAGGAGGAGGCGCTCCTCGGCGAGCACGAGGCGCGGCACAGCGCCCTGGTCGACGGCCTGCGCGGAGAGATCGCGTCGCTGGCCGCGGAGCTCCGGCGGGCGCGCGAGCAGCTCGTTCTTCTCAATGAGGGCATCCTCCCGCAGGCCCGGACCTCTCTCGCCTCGGCGACGGCCTCGTACCAGGTGGGCCGGGTGGACTTCCTCACCCTCCTCGACGCCCAGGTCACTCTCTATCGGCACGAGCTGGACTACCACCGCCTGCTCGCCGACTTCGCAACGAACCTCGCGGCGCTCGAGCGCGCCGTGGGCACGGAGGTGCTGCCATGAACCGCATGAATCGCATGAATCGCAAGGGACTGTTCTTCGGAGTGGGCGCCGCGGTGGCGTCCCTGATGATCGCGGCGACGCTGCTCCTGGCGGGCGCAAAGAGTCAGGGGTCTTCGGCCACCCCGGACCAGGACGCTTCGACGGACGGCATGGAGATGGCCATGCCCATGGACGGCTCCATCCGGCTGGGCGCGGACGAGATCGCCACCTTCGGGATCACGTTCGGCTCGGCCGAGGTGCGGTCGCTCACGAAGACGATCCGCACCGTGGGCCTCGTGGGCTTCGACGAGACCCG
>CAYZPZ010000272.1:0-2201 GCA_964480205.1 uncultured Conexibacteraceae bacterium | reverse complement strand
GCCTTCCGCTCCGACCCGAAGCGGTTCTGGAGCTTCTACCGCCCCCGGCTGCACAGCCTCGACGGAGTCGAGCCGAACGACGCCCACCGGGCGCTCGCCGAGCTGGAGCGGCGCGGCCTCCTGGAAGGGGTGATCACCCAGAACATCGACACCCTCCACCACAAGGCGGGGTCCGAGCGGGTGGTCGAGGTGCATGGTTCGATCCGGACGGCGAGCTGCCAGGCCTGCGACGCCCGCTACGAGCTGGCTCGGGTGGACGAGCTCTTCGACGAGGAAGGGGTGGCTGTGTGCGGCGCCTGCACCAGCCTGATCAAGCCCGACGTGGTCCTGTTCGGGGAGTTCCTGCCCGCCGGCGCGATGGCCGAGGCCGAGGCGCTGGCCTCCCGGGCGGAGCTTCTGATCTGCATCGGCTCCTCGCTGGAGGTCTATCCGGTGGCCGGCCTCCCCTCGGCCACGCTCGCCGGCGGGGGCCGGGTGGCGGTCGTCACCCAGAGCGCCACCCCCTATGACCAGGACGCGGTGGTTCGCCTGGACGGCGACGTCGCCGACGAGCTCAGCGCCGTTCTCGCCGCGCTGTAGTCCGCGCATCTCACGCGCCGGGCGCCCGGCGACGTGGCGGCGATCGCGCCCACCGTCAGAGCTTCTCAGCCTCTCCCTGTCCGTGAATCGCGAATCCACGGCGTGCCGCTTCACAACCCAACTCGGGTGTGGACAAGCCCGCCCGTGCGACGTAGGGTGGGTAGTCCATCGGACAAAGGGGACCGCATGAACAGCACGCCCGCGGCAAGTGCCGCTCGCAAGGAAGTCGCCGGATTCGAGGGGCGACTGATCGGACCCGAAGACGCCGACTACGACGAGGCGCGCAAGGTCTACAACGCCATGATCGATAAGCGGCCGGCGCTGATCGCGCAGTGCGCCGGCCCCGCCGACGTCATCAAAACCCTGGCCTTCGCTCGTGACCACGACCTGCTCGTGGCGGTCCGCGGCGGTGGCCACAACGGCGCCGGGCTGGGGACGTGCGACGACGGGGTCGTGATCGATCTCGCCCTTCTGAACGGGGTCGAGGTCGATCCCGATGCTCGCACCGTTCGTGTGGGCGGCGGCGCCACCTGGGGCGAGGTCGACAGCGCGACGAACGAGCACGGGCTCGCCACGCCGAGCGGGATCATCTCGACCACCGGCGTCGGCGGCCTCACCCTGGGCGGCGGCCTCGGCAATCTCACCCGCACCTGCGGGCTCACGATCGACAACCTGCTCGAGGCCGAGCTCGTGCTCGCCAGCGGCGAGCATGTCCGTGCCAGCGCCGAGGAACACCCCGATCTGTACTGGGCGATCCGCGGCGGCGGCGGCAACTTCGGCGTCGTCACGTCCTTCCTGTTCCGGCTGCACGAGGTGGACACGGTCGTCGCCGGGCCGACGTTCTGGCCCGTCGAGCTCGGCGCCGAGGTGCTCTCGGCCTATCGCGAGTTCCTGCCCAACGCTCCTCGGGAGCTGAACGCCTTCTTCGCCTTCGCCACCGTGCCGCCCGCGCCACCGTTCCCGGAGGAGATCCACCTGCGCAAGGTCTGCGGGATCATCTCGTGCTACGTCGGTCCCGAGGAGGACGCGGCGAAGGCGGTCACCCCGCTGCTGGATGCTCTACCCGAGCCGCTGCTGCCCGGAACAGCTCCGATGCCGCACCCGGCGCTGCAGAGCGCCTTCGACGGCGTCTACCCGCCGGGGGACCAGTGGTACTGGCGCGCAGACTTCGTCAAGGAGATCCCAGACGAGGCCGTC
The DNA here is from genome assembly GCA_964480205.1 of uncultured Conexibacteraceae bacterium. Lineage (GTDB taxonomy): Bacteria > Actinomycetota > Thermoleophilia > Solirubrobacterales > 70-9 > CAYZPZ01. Next base: position 425 of record CAYZPZ010000272.1, on the reverse strand, counting down.
GAGATCCACGCGCGGTTCGGCGCCGAGATGCCGACCTGGAAGTCGACGATGCACCTGTACCCGCTCGACGGCGCCGCCCACGACCTCGGCCCGTCCGACACTGCCTGGAGCTACCGGGACGCAAACTGGGGCTCGGTCTTCGCGGGCGTGGATCCCGACCCGGCGAACGTCGACGTCATCCGGCAGTGGTGCGTCGACTACTTCGAGGCCCTGCACCCGCACTCGGCCGGCGGCGCCTACGTGAACATGATGATGGACGAGGGCCAGGAGCGGGTCCGGGCCAGCTACCGCGACAACTACGACCGCCTCGCGCAGATCAAGGCGACCTACGACCCGGACAACGTCTTCCGCGTCAACCAGAACATCGAGCCGCAGGCGTAGAGCTCACGACGGTCGGTCGGGCAGCGCGAGCGGGCGCTGCCCTT
>CAYZPZ010000271.1:0-2210 GCA_964480205.1 uncultured Conexibacteraceae bacterium | reverse complement strand
GGACCGTGCGAGAGTCGAGCATGGTCGGCAGGATGCCCTCGATCTCCACCCCGGGGTTGAGGTTCTCGCGGATCATCTGAAGCGTGTTCTGAAGCTGCACCAGGCCGCGCATCGACAGGTACTCGCACTGCACGGGCACGATCACCTTGTCGGCGGCGGTGAGGGCGTTGACGGTCAGCAGCCCCAGGCTGGGCGGCGTGTCGATGCAGATGAAGTCGTAGTCGGAGCGCACGTCGGCGATCGCCTTCTGCAGGGAGCGCTCGCGGCCGATCTGGGCGCTCATCGCGATCTCGGCGCCCGCCAGGTCGATCGAGGCGACCGCGACGTCGATCTCGCGCTCGACGATCACCTCGCGCAGCGGGATCCGGTGCACGAGCACGTCGAACATGCTCTTCTCGACCTTGTCGGGGTCGACACCCTGGCTCATGGTCAGGTTGCCCTGCGGGTCCATGTCCACGGCCAGCACGCGATGGCCGGACTCCTTGAAGGCGACCGCCAGGTTGAGCGCGGTGGTGGTCTTCGCCACCCCGCCCTTCTGGTTGGCGAAGGCGATCACCTTCGCCGGTCCCTTGCGCTTGGGCTTCGCCGGGGACTTGGAGCCGCCCTTCGCATCCTTGGGCTTGGAGCCCTTGTCCCCGTCCTTGCCGCGCTTGCCCGGCGATGACGGGCCGATCAGCTCATCGGCGCGATGGCGGCCGCTCTCGCCCTTGCGCGAGGCAGCCCTCTGTCTGCTCTTGCGAGGCATCTGAGCGGCTATTTCGAAGGCGACGGCGGCTTTCCTGCCCCGGCCTGCAAGGAATCGCTCAGGCACGGCGGCGTTTCGGCCCGAGCGCGCCGGGCAATGCGGTCGGTAAGAATTGGCCGGCGTGCCCGAGTTGCTCGACAAGCGGCTGGTCTTCGTCACCGGCAAGGGAGGGGTCGGCAAATCGACGATCTCGATCGCGATGGGCCTGGCCGCGGCGGCGAAGGGCAAGCGCACGATCGTCTGCGAGGTCGCCTCCCAGGAGAACGCCTCGCGCGTCTTCAAGAAGGGCGAGGTGGGCTTCAACGAGGTCGAGGTGGCGGAGAACCTGTGGGCGATCTCGATCGATCCCGACGAGTCGCTGAGGGAGTACCTGCTGCTGCAGCTCAAGGTGCGGGCGATGCGAGACCTGCTGGTGCGCTCGCGCGTCTTCAACTACCTGGCTGCGGCGACCCCGGGGCTGAAGGAACTGGTCACGATCGGAAAGATCTGGGAGCTCGCCCAGACCGACCGCAAGGTGAAGAAGGGGCGGACCTACGACCTGGTGATCGTCGACGCTCCCGCGACCGGCCACGGCGTCGGCTTCCTGCAGACCCCGCGCACCTTCGCCGGAATCGCCCGGGTCGGCCCCATGCACTCCCAGGCGCAGGAGCTGGACCGCTTCATCACCGACCATGAACTGACCGGGGTGGCGATCGTCGCCATCCCCGAGGAGATGCCGGTCAACGAGTCGGCCTCGCTCGAGGAGCAGCTTCGCGACGAGGTGGGCATGGCCGTCGACCGTGTGTACATGAACGCGATGTACCCGGAGCGCTTCGACTCCGACGAGGCCTCGAAGCTGGAGCGCGTGCTGGAGATAACCGAGGGCCCCTCCCACGCCGCGATTCGCGCCGCCCTGTCTCAGTTCCGGCGGAGCCGCACCCAGCGCCAGCAGCTGAAGCGGCTCAACGATCGGATCTCGGCGCCGGTGAACCAGCTTCCCTTCATCTTCCAACCGCGCCTCGACGTGCCTGCGCTGCGCCGCCTAGCGGGTGCCCTCTGATGCCGAGCGTCGCCGAGATCCTCGAGGGCCGCCAGGTCTGCATCTGCGCCGGCTCCGGCGGCGTGGGCAAGACCACCACCTCGGCCGCTCTGGCCGCCGGCCTGGCCTCGCGCGGAGGCAAGGTCGTGGTGCTGACCATCGACCCCGCCAAGCGCCTCGCCGACTCCCTGGGCCTGCGCGAGTTGGAGAACGAGCCGCGCCAGGTCGACCCGAAGCTGTTCGCCAAGGCGGGCGTGGAGATGCGCGGCGAGCTGTGGGCGATGATGCTCGACGCCAAGGCGACCTTCGACGAGCTGGTCCGCAAGCACGCGCCGGACGCCGAGACCCGCGATCGCATCCTGGAGAACAGGATTTACCGTCAGATCTCGAACGCGCTGGCGGGCAGCCAGGAGTACATGGCGATGGAGAAGCTGTTCGAGATCCACC
>CAYZPZ010000270.1:0-2237 GCA_964480205.1 uncultured Conexibacteraceae bacterium | reverse complement strand
CCTCAACACCGCCTTCGCCGCCCCGCAGCTGGCCGAGGTGATGGACCGCGAGAGCACCTCGGCTCTGATCTACGACGAGGAGTTCGCCGAGCTGCTCGGCGCCGAGGACAAGGACACCCGCCGCTTCGTCGCCTGGAGTCAGCAGGGCAGCGCCGACGACCCGACCGTCGACGAGCTGATCGATGCCCATGACGGCCAGCGCGATCTCGACCCGCCGGATGAGAGCGGCCGCTACGTGATCCTCACCTCCGGCACCACCGGCACCCCCAAGGGCGCTCAGCGCGGAGGGCCCGAGGGGCTTACCCCCCTGGCCGCGTTCCTCTCGAAGATCCCGCGCCGCTCCCGCGAGACCGCGGTGATCTCGGCGCCGCTGTTTCACTCCTGGGGCTTCAGCCACTTCGTGCTGGGGCTGCCGCTGGGGGCGACGATGGTGCTGAGGCGCAAGTTCGATCCCGAGGACGCGATTCGAACGGTCGCCCAGCATCGCGCCGAGACCCTGGTGGTGGTGCCGGTGATGATGCAGCGCATCCTCGAGCTGCCCGCCGAGGTACGTCGACGCTACGACCTCTCGTGCCTGCGGGTAACCGCGGCCAGCGGTTCGGCCCTCCCCGGCGAGCTCGCCACGGAGTGGATGGACGAGTTCGGCGACAACCTCTACAACCTCTACGGCTCGACCGAGGTGGCCTGGGCGACGATCGCCACGCCCGAGGACATGCGGGCGGCGCCGGGCACCGCGGGCGCCGTGCCGCGGGGGACCGTGGTCCGGATCGTCGACGAGCAGGGCAACGACCTGCCCACGGGCGAGACCGGCCGGATCTTCGTCGGCAACGAGATGTCCTTCGAGGGCTACACCGGCGGCGAGGACAAGGAGCGGCTCGACGGACTGCTCTCCTCGGGCGATGTCGGGCACTTCGACGCCGATGGCCGGCTGTTCATCGACGGGAGGGACGACGAGATGATCGTCTCCGGGGGCGAGAACGTCTTCCCCCGCGAGGTCGAGGATCTGCTCGCCGAGCACGAGGCGGTCGCCGAGGCGGCGGCGATCGGGGTCGACGACGAGCAGTTCGGGCAGCGGCTGCGCGCCTTCGTGGTCACCAGGCCCGGCGCTGACGCCTCCGCCGACGAACTCAAGGGGTACGTCAAGGAGAATCTGGCCCGCTACAAGGTCCCGCGGGAGATCGTTTTCATCGATGAGATTCCACGTAACTCGACAGGTAAGGTGCTGAAGCGCGAGCTGGCCGAGCGCGAGGTCACGGGCTAGCGCGGCCGAAAACGGAGGCGAGCGGTGTCGGACACTGAGTTCCTGGAGCCGATCGAGGAGGACGAGTTCGAGGACGAGGACGGGGCTGACCCGGCCGCGCTGGACACCGAGCAGATCCGCGCTCAGATCGAGAGCGCCCGCGCCGCCACCGAGCGGTTCCGCGCCAAGGCGAGCTCGCTGATCTCAGAGCTTCGCGACCGCGAGTTCCAGCAACGCGACGCCGCCTCCCGGGCCCGGGTCGCGGCCAAGAGCGCCCGGCGGGAGGCCGAGCGCGCGATCCAGGTGGCTCGCGACAACGAGAAGAGAGCCGTCTCGCGCGCCCACCAGGTGATCCAGGAGGCCGGAGGGCGCGTACAGGAGGCCGAACGGCGTGCGACTGCGCTCGAGGACGCGCTGGCCAAGCTCCACGAGCGCCGCAAGGCCGAGGCGCAGCGGGTCGAGGAGATGCGCAAGCGGGTGCTGGCGGCGCAGGCGAACGGCAAGCAAGCCGCCCAGAAGGCCCGACAGGAGGCGCAGGCGGAGGTGAGCCGCCTTCACGCCGAGCTGCGCGAGGCCGTGGAGCGCGCCGAGCAGGCCGAGCAGGCCAGGGACGGAACCCGTTCCCGCGCAGAGCAGGCGATCGAGCGGCTCAAGCAGGAGGCCCGCGACCGCGCCGAGGCGGCGATCAGCGAGGCCCGGGAGCGCGCCAAGCAGGCCGAGGAGGCGGTGGAGGGGCTACGCGGCCAGCTCAACGAGGCTGAGCAGCGGGCGATCGCGGCGGAGGACCGGGCCGAGGCCGCATCGGAGACGGCCAGCGCCGAGGCCGATCGAGTGAGGCGCCAGATGCAGGAGAAGATCCATGAGGCGGCGCGCGACGCCCGCCAGGACTCCGAGGAGCGAATCCGCCGCCTGGCGGACCGGGTCGCGCGCGAGGCCGAGGCGCGCGCCCGAGCGGAGGCGGAGGCGAAGCTGAGCCAGGAGGCCGTCAGGCTCCAGC
>CAYZPZ010000269.1:0-2239 GCA_964480205.1 uncultured Conexibacteraceae bacterium | reverse complement strand
CAGCTCTTCTACCTCCAGGCCCACGGGCTCGACGAGGAGGAGGCCTCGAAGATGATCGTCAACGGCTTCATCGAGCCGATCACCAAGGAGCTGCCGATGGAGTACGCGGTCGAGATGAACCGCCTGATCGAGCTGCAGATGGAGGGCTCGATTGGTTAGGTCCGGCCGCGTCGATTCGTCGGCGCTGTTTGTGGCCGACGAAGACACTGGTCGGTGATGTCGGGGGCGGTCGAGCCAGAGTGGCTGGTGGCGAGGCGGCGCGACGGCGCCGCGCTCGCCGAGGAGCTGGGTCTCCCCACAACCAAGACTCCCGGCTGGGAGTTCACCGACCTCTCCGAGCTGGTCGAGCAGGACTTCCGCCTGCCCAACGGCGCCGACCCCGAGGCCCGCTCACACGCCGACGCGGTGCTGAACGCGCCCGACGGCGCCCAGAGCGTCGTGCAGATCGACAACACACCGATCGAGGCCGCTGAGGTCGAGCCGGACGGTGAGCGCCCGGCCGAGCCGGTGGTGACCAGCCTGGCGGCGGCCGCCGAGCTCTACCCCGCGCTGCTGGCGGAGCGACTGGGTTCGCTGGCGGCGCGCGACGATCCCTTCGTCGCCCGCAACGATGCCGCCTGGCGCGGCGGCGCCTTCGTCTACGTGCCCAAGGGAATGCGGCTGGAGAGCCCGGCGCAGATCGCCGCCGTGCACGACGCTGACTCCGCCGCGCTCGGCTTCCGCACCGTGATCGTGCTCGAGGAGGGTGCCGAGGCCGAGGTCTGGGAGCAGTGGCTGGGCACCGACCAAGAGCGGGCCGGTCTCTTCAACACGGTCACCGAGATCTGGGTCGGGGCGGGCGCCAACCTGCGCTACGTCACCGCCCAGGGCCTGGGCAGGCGCAGCTGGGTATTCGCCACCCAGCGCGCCGAGGTCGAGCGCGACGCCACCCTCGACTGGGTGGCGATCGGGTTCGGCTCGGCCCGCGGCAAGGTGCGGATGGAGACGTTGCTCGCGGGTCAGGGATCCTCGGCGCGGGTCACCGGGGCCTACGCGGGCGAGGGCTCCCAGCACCTCGACTTCGACACCACCCAGGAGCACGCCGCCGCCAACACCACCTCGGATCTGGCCTTCCGCGGCGTGCTCGACGATGAGGCCACGGCCGTCTGGCGGGGAATGATCCGGGTCGACCCGGGCGCTCAGCAGACTGACGCCTTCCAGGAGAGCCGCAACCTGTTGCTGTCCAAGTCGGCGCACGCCGACGCGATCCCCGGCCTCGAGATCGAGGCCAACGACGTCCGCTGCACCCACGCCGCCGCCGTCGCCCAGATTGACGCCGAGCAGATCCACTACCTGCGCGCCCACGGCCTCCCCCCCGGCGAGGCGAAGCGGCTGGTGATCGAGGGGTTCCTCGAGGCCCTGGTCGAGCGCCTCGAGCGGGGGCCCGTACGCACCGCTGTCTCGGTTGCCTTGGAGCGCCGCCTGGGCGAGATCCTGGGCGAGCGCCAAGTCGCCTAACGAGAATCGGTCTCAATAGCGCGGTATCGTGGCCGGTGTGAGTACGGCGGCGAGAGAGTGGGCCGGTTCGGCCACGGACGCGCTGAGCGAGGCGGGCCATCGCGCCGGCGGCGCGCGGGCCGCCGTGGTCGAGCTGCTGGCGGCTCAGAGCTGCTGCCTGTCGGCTCAGGAGATCGCCGACCGGCTGCGGGCGTCGGGCACCAAGGTGGGGCTGGCCAGCGTCTACAGGGCGCTCGATCTGCTGCACGGGATGGAGCTGGTCCAGCGGGTCGACCTCGGCGACGGGGAGATGCGCTACGAGCCGATCCTCCCCGGCGGCGAGCATCACCATCACGCCGTTTGCGATCGCTGCGGGCGGGTGACCGCGTTCGAAGACGAGCGGCTCGAGGGCGCGCTCGAGCAACTCGCGGGTCGGCTCAAGCACTCGGTCAGCGCACACGAGGTCGTGCTCCACGGCGCCTGCCGGCGCTGCGCGCAGGCGAAATGAGCATCGTCGCGGACGGACTCACGGTCCGGCTCGGCTCCAACGATGCGCTGCGGGACGTCACCTTCGAGGTCCCCCCGGGCGCCCGCGTCGCCCTGCTCGGGCCGAACGGCGCCGGCAAGACCACCCTGTTCCGCGCGGCGGTGGGGCTGGTCGAGGCCGGCTCCGGCTCGATCCAGTTGGGCACCGACCGGGTGGCCTTCGTCCCCCAGCGGCTGGAGATCGATTCCTCTTTTCCGGTCACCGTGGCCGATGTGG
>CAYZPZ010000268.1:0-2258 GCA_964480205.1 uncultured Conexibacteraceae bacterium | reverse complement strand
GCCAGTACCTTCATCACCAGCTCCCCGCACTCGCGCGCCACCTGCTCGCGCGCTTCGGCGACCGCCGGCACCATGCCGGTGCCCATCGGGGTGATCCCCATCACCTCGAAGGCGCAGGCCATCGTGTTGGCGGTGAATTGAGCGCCGCACGCGCCCGCGCCCGGGCTGGCGCAGCCCTCCAGCTCGTGGAGCTCTGAGTCAGAGAGATCACCGGTGGCGTGCGAGCCGATCGCCTCGAAGACGTCCTGGATGGTGACGTCCCTGCCGCGCCAGCGGCCGGGCAGGATCGAGCCCCCGTAAAGCATCAGCGAAGGCACGTCGAGGCGGGCCAGCGCCATCACGCAACCGGGGATCGTCTTGTCGCAGCCTGAGAGCGCGATCACCGCGTCGAACTGGTAGCCGCGCGCGGTGAGCTCGATCGAGTCGGCGATCACCTCGCGGCTGACCAGCGAGGTCTTCATCCCCTCGGTCCCCATCGTGATCCCGTCGGAGATCGCGACCGTGTTGAACTCCCGCGGGGTGCCGCCGGCGGCCCGCACCCCCTCCTTGACGTGCTCGGCCACCCCGCGCAGGTGGAAGTTGCAGGGCATCGCCTCGATCCAGGTGTTGGCGATGCCCACGGTGGGACGGCGCAGGTCGTCGTCCCCGAAGCCGATCCCCTTCATGTAGGCGCGGGCGAAGGCTCGCTCGGGCCCGTCGAAGACCGCGCTGCTGCGCGGCCGCGGAGCGCCGTTCTGCGACATCAGGCCGTCTCCCTCCGCCACTCGGCGAGATCGCGGCGAACCATGTCCGGATCGAGCTGGCGCCCCACCGGGTCGAGGTTGGACTCGCCGATCAGCCGCCGCTCGTCACCCTGGAGCGCCAGCCACTTGGCGAGCACGTCGTCGGCGTCGGGCAGGCTCTCCTCGGCGGCGCCGGCACCGTCGGGGAACTTGACGCAGAACTCGCTGAGCAGCTCCCCGCTGCGCGCGTCGTAGGCGACGATCGGGCGATGCGGATAGAGGAGGTAGCCGTAGTCCGCGCCCTCGATCCCGACGAAGCCGAGCCGCTCATACGTCTCGGCGACCGCATCCCCGGCCACCGAGCGCAGCAGCTCGCGCGCGCGGCGCTCGGGCTCGGAGCCGCCGGCGGCGCGGGGAAAGAAGATCACCCGATCGGCTCCGCTGGGGATCTCGGCGAAGTCGCGCACCAGGGTGGCCTCGCGCCGCCCGGCTTCACCCGACCGGGGCACCGCCGCCCACATGCCGAGCTCCAACTGGCGGCGGAACTCCGCGATCAGCCGCTCGGCGTCCTCGTCGAGCTCGGGATCCCCCTCGGCGAGCAGGACGTCCCCTTGGCCGGGGGTCATTCGCAGCAGCTTCATGCAGCGATTATGGCCGACCCCGCTCGGCGATCCCCAGCGCGTCGACCGGGCCGGCGCCCTCGCCCAGGCCGCGCAGGCCGGCACCGACCGCCTCGGCCGCGATCCGCCGCGCCTCGCGGGCGGCCTCGAGCGGGGTGCGGCCCAGCGCCAGCTGGGCCGCGAGGGCCGAGGAGTGGGTGCAGCCCGACCCGTGCGAGGCGCCGGGCGGATGGCGCTCGCCCTCGATCCGGTGCGGCGTCTCGCCGTCGAAGAAGACATCGGCGCCGTCGCCGCTGTGGCCGCCGGTGATCACGACGGCGTCCGGACCAAGGGCCTGCACCGCGCGCGCCAGCTCCTCCACGCCGACGTCGGTCCCCAGCCCGGTCAGCTCCCGAGCCTCCGCCAGATTGGGTGTGGCGACGGCGGCCAGCGGCAGGATCCGCTCGATCAGGGCCTCCTTCGCGCCGGGATCCAGCAGCACTGCACCGCTCTCGGCGACCATCACCGGGTCGACCACCACCGGCGCTTCGTCGACCAGCTCCAGGGCCTCGGCCACCGCGGCGATCGTGGGCTCATCGCCGAGCATGCCGATCTTGACGGCGTCCACGCCGATGTCCGAGGCGACCTGGCGGACCTGATCGACGATCATCTCCGCCGGCACGCCGTGGATCGAGCTGACCCCGGTCGTGTTCTGCGCCGTCAGGGCCACGACCGCCGAGGTCCCGTGCACCCCGCAGGCCGCGAACGCCTTCAGGTCGGCCTGGATGCCGGCGCCGCCGCCGGAGTCCGAGCCGGCGATCGAGAGGACTCTCGCTGGGGCGGCCGCGGGCATGACGCCCCGCAGGATAGGCGCCCGACGCACGTGCCCGCGCGCGGCGTCGGTCGGCGACTTCAGCGAGCGACGGCCGTGCGCTCC
>CAYZPZ010000267.1:0-2278 GCA_964480205.1 uncultured Conexibacteraceae bacterium | reverse complement strand
AGCCGGCCGTTTCGGATATAGACGGCCTGTGCGCGAGGACTACCTCTCCTACTGGGCGAAGACCGCGCGCGGGGAGGAGTACCCGACGCTGATGGCGGGGCAGGAATGCGATGTCGCTGTCGTCGGCGGGGGCATCATCGGGACGACGACGGCGCTGCGGCTCGCGCTCGAGGGCGCCGAGGTCACCCTGCTGGAGGCGCGGCGAATCGGTTCGGGGGCCTCCGGCTACAACACCGCCAAGATCAGCTCGCTCCACGGCCTGATCTACTCCCAGCTCGCCAACAGCTACGGCGACGAGCTGGCGCGGGCCTATGGCGCGCTCAACCAGGCGGGACTCGAGCAGATAGCCGCCTGCGTCGATCGCTACGGGATCGACTGCGACTTCCGGCGCAAGGCGAACTTCACCTACACCGAGGACCAGGGCGCCGTCGATTCCGTTCGGGAGGAGGCCGAGACCGCCGGCCGCCTCGGGCTGCCGGCTGGCTTCGTCCAGCGGGTGGACGAGCTCCCCTTCGAGGTGGCCGGCGCGGTCCGCTTCGAGAACCAGGCCGAATTCCACCCGCTCTCATACCTGCACGCCCTTGCGCGCGCCGCCGCCGAGGCCGGCTGCCGGATCTTCGAGCGGACTCGCGTCGTCTCGATCGATGACGGGGATCCCTGCAAGCTCACCACGGCCGGCGGCGAGAAGGTGCGCGCGCCACGGGTGATCGTGGCAACGCACCTGCCCATCCTCGACCGCGGGCTATTCTTCGCCCGCTCTCACCCCGAGCGCTCCTACGCTCTGCTGCTCGGGCTGGGGGGAGAAGTCCCACAAGGGATGTACCTGAGCGACGAGAGTCCCGCCCACTCCCTGCGCGCGGTTCCCACGCCGGAGGGGGAGAGGTTCATGGTCGGCGGCGAATCGCACAAGGCCGGTCAGAGCGATGCGGCCGAACGCTATCGGGAGCTGGAGCGCTGGGCGCGAGAGCGCTTCGACGTGGTCTCGGTGGAGCATCGCTGGGCGACCCAGGACCACATCCCCAACGACAAGCTGCCCTTCATCGGCAGGCTCTGGCCGTTCTCGGACCGGGTGCTGACGGCCACCGGGATGCGCAAGTGGGGCCTGGCGATGGGCAGCTCGGCGGGCACGGTCCTCGCCGACCGCGCTCTGGGACGCGACAACCCCTGGGCCGAGAGCTTTGACCCGACTCGCGCCCACCCGATCTCCGGCGGCCCCTCCCTGGTCAAGGAGAACGCCAACGCCGGCTTTCACTTCTTCGCCGACCGGCTGACCAAGCGGGGCTCCGAGGAGGGGCTCGAGCCGGGCCGGGGTGCGGTGGTCGGATCCGGGCTGGGGCAGCGCGCCGTCTATCGCGACGAGGCCGGCGAGGTGAGCAGTCTCTCCGCGCGCTGCACCCACCTGGGCTGCATCGTCAACTTCAACAGCGCCGAGCGCACCTGGGACTGCCCATGCCACGGCTCCCGCTTCGACCTCGACGGCGAAGTGATCGAAGGCCCGGCGGTCCGGGGCCTCCAGCGGCCGGACTGAAGCCCGGGACTGACCGACCGTTCCGCCCGCGATGATGGACGGGTGAGCGAGCCGCGAAAGGGGATGCCGCCGCTCGAGCGCGAGGGTCTGGCCGAGGACCCCGTCGAGCAGTTCGCCGAGTGGTTCGCCTTGGCCGAGCGAGAGGTGCCGCTGGCTGAGGCGACGACCCTGGCCACGGTCGATGGCGGGGGCGCGCCCGACGCGCGGATGGTGCTGCTCAAGGGGTTCGGACCCGAGGGCTTTCGCTTCTACACCAATTACGAGAGCGCCAAGGGAGTGCAGCTCGAGGCCAATCCGGCGGCTGCACTCGTCCTGTACTGGCGCGAGCTCGACCGGCAGGTCCGGATCCGGGGGTCGGTACAGACGCTGCCGGCCGAGGACTGCGACGCCTACTTCGCGATTCGCCCGCGGGACAGCCAGCTAGCCGCCTCGGTCTCTCCACAGAGCCGGCCGATCGAGCGCGAGGAGCTCGATCGCCTCTTCCAGCGCGCCACCGCCGAGGCCGAAGGCTCCGAGGTTGCCCGTCCGCCGCACTGGGGCGGATACCTGCTGGTGCCCGATCAGGTCGAGTTCTGGCAGGGCCGCGACAGCCGCATGCACGATCGCTTCCTCTACACCCGCCAGGACGAGGGCTGGCGAATCGAGCGCCTCGCTCCCTGACCTCGGCGCGGTTGCCGCGGGACGGTCGTAGACTTGAGTGCGGACCGTGCTAGGCGGGGAGGTAGCGGTGCCCTGCACCCGCAATCCGCT
>CAYZPZ010000266.1:0-2301 GCA_964480205.1 uncultured Conexibacteraceae bacterium | reverse complement strand
TCGACGACGAGGATCGGCTCGGCCATCTGCGGCTCAGGGGGAGATCGGCTCGAGTCGGATCGGCGCGTCCTCGGGCAGGCCCAGCTGCCTGGCCGCACTGCCCTGGTTGACGGCCAGGCAGAGTCGACCGTACGAGTCCTCGTAGAGCAGCGGGGTGTCCGGCTCCACGTCGCCGAAGGTCGAGCTCCAGGCGAGGCGAATGGTCCGCCCATCCGCAGAGAGACGGAGGTGCGTCCCGTTCGACAGGGGCCCGAGCGCGGCGTGGAGCTCCCTGCCCATGGCGCCGAGCTTCAGGTTGCCGAAGGTGTCGACGTAGATGACCTGGGTCTCGAGTCGCCCCGGCTCGACCCGCGGCTGGGGGAAGGAGAGGGCCACCAGGCTGTCGAGGTCGACCGGTGGGCCCAGGGTCTGGAACTCGGCCCCTGCGGTCAGGTGTCCCGCGGCCGGGGAGAAGATGTCGCGCCCGTGGAAGCTGGTGCTCACCGGCTCCAGCCGGTACGCGGGATTCTCGATCGCCCGTGCGTCCACGGGACCGCCCAGGCGCTCGAGCACCGGAACCAGCAGCCCGTTGTCGGGGCCGATCAGCACGTCGCCACGAACAACCCGGATCGCGATCGGCCGCCGCTCGGTCCCGACCCCCGGGTCCACCACCGCCACGTGCACCCCCACGGGCAGGTACGGCAGCGCACACCACAGCAGCAAGGCGCCGTCGCGGATCGCGAACTTGCCGACCTCGTGGCTGATGTCGACCACCTGCGCCTCGGGGCAGATCCGAAGGATCACCCCCTTGCAGATGGCCGCCGATGGGTCGCGCAGCCCGAAATCGGTGAGCAGGCTGACGAAGGGGCGGGAGCCGCGGGCCACGGCCTGATCCTACCCTCCGCCGTATCATCGGCCCGTGCCGTTCCCGATCTCGCCTCCCATCCAGCCGATGCTGGCCAAGCCCCAGCGGGCGATCCCCGACGGCGAGGGCTGGCTGTACGAACCGAAGTGGGACGGCTTCCGGTGCCTCGTCTTCCGGGATGGCGACGAGGTCTACCTCCAGAGCCGCGACCTGCGTCCGCTCAATCGCTACTTCCCGGAGCTGGAGGAGCCGATGCGCGCGGTCGGCGGCGCCGACGCGCGCTTCGTGCTCGACGGGGAGATCGTGATCGCCCGCGACGGGGGCCTGGATTTCGACGCGCTGCTGCTGCGCATCCACCCCGCCGAGTCCCGCGTCCGGATGCTCGCCGAGCAGTCGCCGGCCAGCTACGTCGCGTTCGACCTGCTGGCCGAGGGCGACCAGGACCTGCGTGCGGCGCCGATCGCCGAGCGCCGCTCACGGCTGGAGCGGCTGCTGGCCCGTCCGCCGCCATCGGTGCACCTCACTCCGGCGACCGACGATCCGGTGCTCGCCGAGCGCTGGTTCAGCCACTTCGAGGGGGCCGGGCTCGACGGCGTGATCGCCAAGCCCACCTCGCTCGCCTACCTGCCCGGCCAGCGGGCGATGGTGAAGATCAAGCACACCCGGACCGCGGACTGCGTGGTGGCGGGTTTCCGGTGGCACAAGAACGGGCCGGGCACCATGGTCGGCTCGCTCCTGCTGGGCCTCTACAACGCTGCAGGCCACCTGCAGCACGTGGGGATCACCTCGTCGTTCACCAACGAGCGCCGGCGGCAGCTGGTCGACGAGCTGGCCCCGCTGCGGGAGAACGCGCTTGAGGGCCACCCGTGGGCCGACTGGGCGACCGCCCAGGCCGAGGCCGAGGCCGAGGGGCGCCGGCTGCCCGGCGCCGCCTCGCGGTGGAACCGCGGGAAGGACCTGTCGTGGGAGCCGCTCCGCCCGGAGCGGGTGTGCGAGGTGGCCTACGACCACCTCCAGGGCGACCGCTTCCGGCACGCCTCCACCTTCGTCCGCTGGCGCGCGGACCGCTCGCCGAGCGACTGCCGCTACGACCAGCTCGAGGAGACGCCCGCCGCGCTGCTCAGCGAGCTGTTCGGCTCCTGAGCCCGCCCCCGACGGCTCCGGCGGGTACACTCCGTGCTGCCCAGCGTCTGCGCAGGAGGTTGCCCGTGTCCGCCGATGCCAATGCTGCCGTCGATCGCCTGGCCGACGACTTCTGGGAGGGGTACCTCGAGCTGCATCCGATGACGGCGACCCTGCTCGGCGACGAGCGGTTCGATGACCGCCTGCCGGACCTCGGCCCCGCCGGCCGCGCGGCGGATGCGGCGGCCTTCCGGGACGTGGTGGCGCGCGCCGAGGGGATGGACCGCGGCGCGCTCGACCCGGAGGCGACGATCACCCTGGACATGCTGACCCTG
>CAYZPZ010000265.1:0-2305 GCA_964480205.1 uncultured Conexibacteraceae bacterium | reverse complement strand
GTCGATCTGGCGCAACCACCGCCTGCACCACTTCAAGAACGAGCACTTCTGGCACGGGGTCACCCAGAACATCAGCGACCGAGTTCTCGGCACCAACCCGGATCAGCGGGAGGTCCGCCGCTCCTCGACCGCGAGGCCGCTCGACGCCGGCCCCATGGGCTGAGCCGCTTCCTCGGCCGACCGTCGGTTGTGTGACGGATGCCCTTGCCAGGAGGCGAGCGCTCTCGCTAGCGTGGACGGCACATGGCGGGAAGTGAGGGATACGACGCGGTCATCGTCGGGGCGCGGTGCGCCGGCGCGCCGCTGGCCGCGAAGCTGGCGGCCGCGGGTGCCCGGGTCGTGCTCGTCGACCACAAGCCTCCGCCCGCCGACACCGTCTCCACCCACTTCGTCTTCCCCAACACCCTGAGTCGGTTCGCGGAGCTCGGGGTGCTCGAGCGGCTCGAGCAGCGCCATCGGCTCAATCCGGTGATGCAGCGCTTCCGCGTCATGGACTTCGAGCTCGCCGGCGAGTTCACGCCGATCGACGGCTTCTCGCGGGGAGTGGGTGTGCGCCGCCCGGTGCTCGACCAGGCGTTGCTCGACGTCGCCACCGATGCCGGGGCGGAGACGCGGTTCGGCGCCAAGGTGGTCGAGCTGATCGGAGCGGGGGCCGACGAGGATCCGGTGAGGGGCGTGGTCCTCGACGACGGGGGGCGGATCGAGGCACCGTGGGTGATCGGGGCCGACGGGCGCGCCTCCACCGTCGCCAACCTCCTCGGGCTGGAGAAGCGCAGGCCGATGGCGGGGGAGTTCGGGATGCTGTTCGCCTACTGGCGGGGGCTGCCCGAGACCGAGTTCGTGCACGTCGAGGCGCGGCCGGATGGCGCTCTCAACTGGTTCCCCTGCGAGGACGACGTGCACCTGGTCGGCACCATGGGCCCCAGTGACTACACGCACGGGAGTGCCGCCGAGCGGGAGGCGCGCTATCTACGCGATGCCGCCACCTTCCCCGACACCCTCCCGCCCGAGGGTCTCGAGCGGGCGGAGATGATCTCCTCGATCGTGGTCGCCCCCGAGACGATGTTGCGAGGCTTCTTCCGCCAGGCCGCCGGGCCGGGATGGATCCTGGTCGGCGACGCGGGGCACTTCAAGCATCCCTCCACCGCGCAGGGGATCTCCGATGCGATCGAGCAGGCCCTGTTCGTCGCCGAGGCGCTGGACGGGGGCGAGCGGCGGCTCGAGGACTATGAGGCCTGGCGCGACGAGCGCGCCGCCGAGCACTACGAATGGTCCTTCGACTTCGGCAGCTTCCCCAAGCCCGGCAGGGCCGAACCCCTCTTCGGCGGGCTCGCCTCGGACCCTGAGGCCGCGCAGGCTCTGCGCGACACCTCCACCCGGCGCACCCGGCCCCGCAGCGACGTCTTCACCCAGGAGCGCCTGGCGAAGTGGTTCGCGAGTGTGCAGGCGCCGGCGTAGGACGGGGCGACACAGCCATCACGACGACCCAGTGGCCATCTTGAACCGGCGGGCGCCAGGTTGTTATCGGGGCGCCCGGATTCGAACCGGGGACCTTTCGCCCCCAAAGCGAACGCGCTACCAGACTGCGCCACGCCCCGAGCGCCAGCGAGTCTAGCCCCAGATGGCTAGGCTGCGCCGCCGTGGCCGGGGTCGAGCCGTTCAGAGCACTGCGCTATGACCTCGGGAAGGTCGGCTCGCTGCAGGACGTGGTCGCCCCGCCCTACGACGTCATCGACGAGGTCCAGCGGGCCGAGCTGGTCGGCCGCTCTCCCCACAACGTCGTAGAGCTCGACCTGCCTCGGGATCCGGAGGGCAGCGACCCCTACGGGCACGCGGCGCGGCTGCTCGGTGACTGGAAGCGCGAGGGAATACTGATCGGCGACCCTGAGCCGGCGATCTGGGCGCTGACCCAGGACTACACCGCGCCCGACGGGCGCCACCTCACCCGTCGCGGCTTCCTAGCCCGGGTGCGCCTGGCCCCCTACGGCGAGGGCATCCGCCCCCACGAGCGCACCCAGCCCGGCCCCAAGGAGGACCGCCTCCGGCTGACCCGCGCCACCCGCCACAACCTCTCCCCCATCTTCTCCCTCTACCCCGGCGACGCCTGGCCGGCGCTCGAGCCCGCCCTCGGCGGCGATCCCTGGGGCGAAGCGAGCGACGCCGACGGCACCACCCACCGCGTCTGGCGGGTCGACGATCCCGAGATCCACCAGGCGGTCGGCTCCCAGCTCGCCGACGCCGAGCTGCTGATCGCCGACGGTCACCACCGCTACGAGACCTCGCTCGCCTACGCGCGCGAGATCGG
>CAYZPZ010000264.1:0-2367 GCA_964480205.1 uncultured Conexibacteraceae bacterium | reverse complement strand
ATCACGCCGATCACCGTCACGCAGATCCCGCCCAGGACTACCCACGCGGGCCAGGAGCTCAGGTCGAGCGCAGCCGCAAAGCCGCCCACGACCAGAATCAGGACGAGCGCGCCGCTCAGGAACCTGCGGTGCAGCGCCTCGCGGCGAAGCTTGTCGACGCGACTGAGTTTCTGGCTCGGGGTGCGCAGGCGACCCTTGGTGTGGCGGGAAGCTGACGGGTCTGTGTAGCGCTGCTGGCCTGAAGCAGGTGTCGGTCGGGTCATTCGGTTCTCCTTCATCCCGGGGTTGTGCGGTTCGACGGATCCGGTGAGTCTCCGAGCAGCAGACCTAACAGCTCGCCAACCTCACGCTCTACCAGTGGATAGCGCAGCGGCGACTTGAACTCGACCGTGTAGCGGTTGCGCCGGCCCTGCCGCTCGCGGACCAGGTAGCCCTCGTCCACAAGCTCAGAGACGATTCGATGAGCGGCCCGTTCGGTTATCCCGACGGCCGCGGCGATGTCGCGCAGGCGGATTCCCGGATCACCCGCCACGCAGACCAGAACGTGAGCGTGGTTCGTGAAGAAATCCCAACGGGCCTTGGCTTTCTGGCGCATGTTTCTAGATACATATTACATGAATTGTTGATAAGGTGTCCCCATGACCGCACAGACCAACCCGATTCCCTCGGCGTCTCCAATGCCGGAAGCATCACCCATACCGGCCGTTTCACCGATTCCGCCGGCCTCACCGGTCCCGGCGGCCGCTCCCCGAACAGGGCCCGGCCTGATTGGAGATTGACCTGCTCCGCGACCACCGCGACGCCCTGCTCGCGAGGCCGCCGGGCTGAATCCTGTCGGCGCGCTTCGCTCGCGCCGCCATTCGGTTCCGCAGGCCGACGTCCATCCCCTCCCCGGCTAGGCTCGGGTCGCGACCACCTCCAGGTACTCGGCGGGGGCGACAAAGGCACGGTCGGAGCGGTTGAACCGCTCCAGCGCCTCGCGGCCCTCGGCCTCGAGCGCCTCGCGGCCCTCGTCGTCCAGCCGCTCGAAGGTCATCTTCACCGGGCCGAAGTTGTCGCGGAAGAACTCCAGCCAGTGATCCACCGAGCGGAAGCGGAAGTTGAAGTTCCGCTTGGTGATCTCCAGGTCCGAGATCCCGTCGCCGAAGAGCTCGCGCAGCCCCTCCTCGGTGCCCCAGGTGAAAGGGGGCTTGACGCCGGGGGGCGGCGGCGCGTGCTTGGTGAGGATGCCCTGTACCTGGCCCACCGCGCCGGTCGGCGTCCAGTTCGCCATGCCGATGCGGCCGCCGGGCCGGCAGGCGCGCAGGAGCTCGGCCGCGGCCCGCTCCTGGTCGGGGGCGAACATCGACCCGTAGATCGAGAGCACGACGTCGAAGGAGCCGTCCTCCACGGGCAGCTTCTCGGCGTCACCCTCGACCCACTCCACCGGGAGCCGCTCCGTCTCCGCGCGCAGCCGGCCGTGCTCGAGCAGCTCGGGTACGTAGTCGACGCCGACGACCTTGCCGCCGGTGCGGCGCGCCGCCGCCAGCGCCCCGTTGCCGCTGCCGCAGGCGACGTCGAGGACGCTCTCGTCCGGGACGATGTCCAGCGCCTCGCACAGTTCCTCGCCCACGATCGTGGTCAGGGTGGCGACCCGGGCGAAGTCGCCGGCGCCCCAGATCTGCCGCTGGACCTGCTTGATCGCCTCGAAGTCGACTCCTTGTGTGGCTGTGTCGGTCATGAGCTTCCTCCTTGTTCGCTTCTCGGTTTCACTAGGTCTCGTCGAGGACGATGCGCAGCGCCCGCAGGAAGTCGTCGGGCCGATCCCGTGCGGGATCGTCAGCGGAGTCCTCGATCACGTGCAGGGGCCAGCCATAGCGCTCGCTCGCTCGCTCGGCGATGGCCAGTCGGTTCGCTCGGTCGTGCCGGCCCCAGATCAGGGCGGTGGGAACCTCGATCCGCTCCAGCTCCTCGGATGGGATCCGCGGGATCCCGACCTCGCGGAAGAGCTTGCCGCCGGCCTTCGCCTTCGGCGAGCGGGCCAGCTCGAGGTTATGGTCGACGAACGGCTCCCAGTCGCCGCCCGCCCGCTCGCGCAGCGCATCGAGATCGTACGAGCACTGCCGCATGAAGCGGTCGTAGCTCCGCTCGGTGGGCCGTGCCATGAAGCCGACCAGGCCGACCGCGAACCGCGGTGAGGGCCGAAACCGGGCCAGTCCCAGGGAGTCGACGAGCACCAGGTGACTGAGCCTGTCGGGAGCCTCGATCGCGAACCGCGCGCCGATCGCGCCCCCGATCACGTGCCCGACCAGGGCCGGAGGCGAGTCGCAGGTGCGATCGATGAGCGCCTCGAGCCAGGCGAGCACCCGCTCGGTATGCGGTCCTTGC
>CAYZPZ010000263.1:0-2378 GCA_964480205.1 uncultured Conexibacteraceae bacterium | reverse complement strand
GGCCAGAAGAAGCCGCGCAGCCCGTCCTTGGGCTTGCGCGGGACCACGTGAACGTGAAGGTGCGGCACGCTCTGGCTGACGATGTTGTTGAGGGCGACGAAGCACCCCGGCTTGCCCATCGCCTCGGGGATCGCCCGCGAGAGCAGCTGGGCGTTGGCGAACAGCGCGGCGAGCAACCCGTCGGGAAGCTCGGCGAGCGTCTCGTGATGATCGCGCGGGATCAGCAGCGAGTGTCCGTGGAACAGGGGCCGGTTGTCCAGGAAGGCGAGCGAGACCTCGTCGGAGAAGATCACCTCGGCCTCGCCCTCGTCGGCCGCGATCCGGCAGAAAGGACAGTCGTCCTCAGGCAACGACGCTCAGGGCCCGCGGCTCGATCGAGGCCTTGAGCTCGGCGAACTCGCCGATGTAGTCGCCGTCGACCTGCACGGGGAAGCGCCGCGGCGAGCCATCCTGCTCGCGCGAGGCCGAGGAGATGAGCGCTTCGGTGATTCCCTCCGCGTGGTCGATTTGCCGGTGGGCGGCGGCGTTGAGGCGGTCGTTGAGGACGCGTCCGGCGATGGTGGGCATGTCGCGCTGGGCCGCGCGCCGGAGCACGGCCAAAGAAAGCGTCCCGTTGTCCAGGGCCGCGCCGTCGCAGACCCGTACCGGTGTCGGCCCGAAGTAGGTGAAGGGATCGGAGTTCTGCAGCACGGTGGTGATCCCCTCGAAACGCGTGCCCTCGAGCTCGACGGACATCCGCACCGGGTCGCGCAGGTAGCGGCGGTAGAAGCCCGAGATCGCCGCCCAGGTGAAGTACCAGCGCCCCGCCCGCGCCTTCAGCCGAGGGTGGGCGTCCACCCGCTTGACTACGGTCGCGTCAAGCCCCATCCCGCAGGCGAAGACGAAGCGCCGGCCGTTGATCCGGCCCAGATCGATGCGTCGGGGGCGGAAGTCGTCGGCCAGGCCGATCAGATGCTCGGTCGCGTCGACCACGTCGTTGGGGATGCCCAGGGTGCGGCAGACGACGTTGGTCGAGCCGCCGGGCAGCACCGAGACCGGGACGTCGGTGCCGGCCAGGCCATTGGCGACCTCGTTCAGGGTTCCGTCGCCGCCGAAAGCGACGACCAGGTCGTAGCCGCCGTTTTGGGCCTCCCGGCCGATCTCGGTCGCGTGCTCGGCGGCCTCTGTGTCGACGGCCTCGACCTCGTAGCGCGCCTGAAGTGCATAGACGACCAGGTTCTTGAGCCGGTCCGAGACCGTGGTCGCGTAGGGGTTGACGATGATCAGCATCCGCTTCTTGGCCGCGCCGGGACTGAGGGGCTGGGCCGGGGCGGCGGCGGGCTCGCGAGCGGGGGAGAGGGTCGGCACGAGAGTCCCTAACCCTACGCCGCCGCCGGGTTACCGCCGCCGATCAGGTCCCCGAGCTCGCGCTTGGAGGCGTCCGAGGTGGCCTCGTAGCGGATCACGTCGCCGTGATCGAGCTCGCGGACGTGGCCGGCGTTGACCAGGAGGTCGACGTGGCCGATCACCTCCGACAGCGTGAGGAAGGCCTGGGTGACGGCGACGTCCCCCCACAGGGCCTGGGCGAGCTCGTGGCCGGTGCGAGGCTCCTCGGCGATCAGCCCATAGAGCTTCTGGGCGCGGCGCTGGTGCATCGCAAAGCGCTGGTCGATCAGGGCGACGTGGTCGGTGATCGGCTCGCCGTGGCCAGAGAGGACGACCTCGGCGGGCAGCGTCCGAGTTCTCTGCAGGGAGGAGATGTACTCCACCAGCGCCTGCCGCCGCCTCCCGGAGCCGTCCAGGGGTCGCGAGATCAGCGGATTGGAGGAGATGTGCTTGATCAGGTGATCGGCGGCGAGCAGGATGTGCCGCTGGCCATCCCAGAAGAGCGTGTCGGACGGGCTGTGCCCGGGCCGCAGCTGCACCTCCAGGGCTCGATCGCGAAACCGAAGCGTCTCGCCGTCTGTGAGTGGCCGGGTCACCTTCGTCTTGGCGCCCCAGGCGCGGAAGCTGCCGGTCACCTGGCGGAGGGCGGTGACCACGTCGGTGGAGATCCCGTGCCGGAGCATCAGCGCCGCGGCCTCGCGATCGTCGCGCTCGGCGTCCTCGCCGAAGTGCTCGACGAAGTCGACCACCACGTCGATCGCCGCGACCTCGGCGCCGGAGCGGCCGGAGACGATGTCCACCAGGCCGAGATGGTCGATGTGCTGGTGGGTGATGATCACCAGCTCGAGCTCCTCGATCGTGTGTCCGAGGGCGCCGAGCTGGTGCTCGAGCTCGTCCAGGGCCTTGCCGGAGTTCGGGCCGGCGTCGACCAGGGTCAGCGGATCGTCCTCGAGCAGGTAGCAGTTGACCCGACCCACCTGAAACGGTGTGGGGATCCGCATGGTCTGGATCCC
>CAYZPZ010000262.1:0-2383 GCA_964480205.1 uncultured Conexibacteraceae bacterium | reverse complement strand
CCGAGCAGCACCGTGTCCGAGAGCCGGTCCACCGAGAACTCCGCGCGGGCCGCCAGGGCGCCGATCACCCTGGCCAGAACCGGCCGGACCAGCTCGCCCGGCTCGATTGCCACCTCCAGCTCCTCGGGAGGCGCGGGCAGGTCGCCATTGCCGCTCGGCGCCTCGCTCGGGGTCAGGCTGAACCGGATCACGGTCGTGGTGCCCTCGGCGCGAGCGCGCAGCTCGAAGCTGTCCGACAGCGAGGCGATCAGGGGAAGGCCGAGCCCGAGCGAGTCCTCCCCGTCGGCGGCGCTGGGCCGGAAGCCGAGGCCTCGGTCGCTGACCGAGATCTCCACGGCGTCCGAGTTCGAGGAGGCGGCCACGATCAGCGGCCCGGGCTCGTGCGGATAGGCGTGCAGGACGACGTTGTTGCAGGCCTCGCTGACCACCGTCTTCAGGTCGTCGATCCGCTGCGCGTTCATCCCGACCGCCTCTCCCAATCCCGCCACCGCCTGACGGACCACGATCACGTTCTCCGCTTGGGCCGGCAGCGCTAGCTGCAGGTGGGGCCCGTTCATCACCCCGGCTTCCCGGAGCCCCCGGCGATCCTGCCCAAGGCCTCCTCGCGGCTCTCGTGGACGGGCAGCTCGTCCCGCACCCCGGTGATCTGCAGCACCCGGCTCACCCCCGACGAGCCGCCCTCCTGGACAACCTCGAACCCGACGCCGGCCTCGCCTGCCTGGCGCCGCGAGCCCAGGATCGTGCCCAGCGTGGAGGAATCGATGAAGGTCGCCGCCGAGAGATCGAGCAGGATCGCGCGCCCGTCGCCGATCAGCCGATCGAGCTTCGAGCGCAGTTCCGTGGCGGTGTTGAGATCGTGCTCACCTCGGATGCTCAGCACCGCTACGTCCTGCTCTTGGTCCAGCCCGAACTCCCCGCTGCGCACATCAACTCAACCTGCCCTGATAAGGACTGGCTCAAACCTCCTGGTCCGCACCCACAGAGGCCAGCTGCTCGGCGCGCCGCTGCTGCCAGATGACCAGGATGATCGCGAGCACCGTCACCGCGAACAGGATCGTCGCCAGGACGTTGACCTGAACCGGGATCCCCCGCAGCGCGACGCCGAACACGTACAGCGGGAACGTCTCGGTGGTTCCGTTGTTGAAGTCTGAGATCACGAAGTCGTCGATCGACAGCGCGAAGGCGAGCAGCCCCGCGGCGAGCACTCCGGGCGCGAGCAGGGGGAGGGTGACGTGGCGGAAGGTCTCGACCGGGGTGGCCCCGAGGTCGGCCGCCGCCTCCTCGAGGCTGCGGTCGAAGCCGATCAGCCGCGAGCGCACGACCACGACCACGAAGCTGATCGAGAACATGACGTGGGCGATCAGCAGGCTGGTGAAGCCGAGTGGAACCGAGTAGATGATGAACATCGACAGGAGCGATGCCCCGATCACGATCTCCGGCGTCGCCATCGGCAGCACGATCAGCAGGTTCGACGCGCGCCGCCCGAAGAACTGGTGGCGGACCAGGGCCAGCGCCATCAGCGTGCCGATCGCGGTCGCGCCGACGGTCGACAGCGCGGCGAGCTGCACCGAGGTCAGCATCGCGTCGTTCAGCTCGGTCACCGAGAAGGCGCTCGTCCAGTACTCCAGCGTGAACCCCTCGTTGATCGCGAAGTTGATCCGATCGCGCGGGGTGTCCGCGAAGGAGAAGACCGCGATCACCGCGATCGGGATCAGCATGTAGGCGACCGCGAAGCCGGCGTAGATGTTGAGCGCGCGCTCCCGCAGCCACTTCCAGGCGCGGGCGCCGAGTCCCGGCAGCCGGGGAGCGGGGCGAGCAGACGCGGTGGCTGACTCCATCGCTACCCGCGCTCCTCCTCCTGCCCCATGAAGGCCTCGGTCCCGGCCATGCGTATGTAGAGGAGCACCGTGACCAGCACCGCCGCCATCATCAGGAAGGAGAGCGCGGCCGCCTCCGGGTAGTTGCCCTCGTTCAGGTAGAGCGACTGGATCTTGTTGCCGATCATCGCCTGGTTGGTGCCGCCGAGCAGGGCGGCGTTCACGTAGTCGCCGAAGGCGGGGATGAAGGTGAGCAGGACCCCGGCCACGATGCCCGGCATGGTCAGCGGCAGCGTCACCTTCAGAAACGCCTCACGCGCAGAGGCGTAGAGGTCCTTGGCCGCCTCGATCAGGCTGAGGTCGATCCGCTCCAGGCTGGCGTAGATCGGCAGGATCATGAACGGCAGGAAGTTGTAGGTGAGCCCCGCGATCACCGCGCCCCCCGTGGCCAGTACCCGGCCATCGTCGGGGACCGCCCCGACGAACTTGAGCAGGTCCACCGCCGGGCTGGCGTCGGCGAGGATCGTCTTCCAGGCGATCGTGCGGATCAGGTAGGTGGTGAAGAA
>CAYZPZ010000261.1:0-2384 GCA_964480205.1 uncultured Conexibacteraceae bacterium | reverse complement strand
CGGCGCAGGACCTGACCGAGAACGAGCAGGGTCCGGGCACGCTCGAAGGGCTGTCTCGCTCGTTCGTGCTCTCGGAGCGCTCGCCGCAGGGCCCGGAGCGCTCGGGCGGAGTCGCCGCGGGCGGCGGCCAGAAGGCCCGCACATCGTCCGGCGGCCGCGAGAGCGGAGGACCTGTCGAGAGCCCGAGCCCGCTCCATGAACGGCTTGAGCAGGGCCTCGGCTCTCTCCAACTTCCCGACGGCGACACACGCCTCGACGGCATCCGGGACGATGCGGAGGTACCCGGGCTCGCCGACGCCCATCGAGGAGATGAGGCCGGTGGCGCGCTCCAGGTGCTCGTGGGCTGCTGCTTCGTTTCGGAGAGAGACCTCGAGGAAGCCCAGGACGCCGAGGTTCAGCGTCGCGGACAGGGTCACGCGGCTGGTCTCGGCGAGAGCCAGACCCGCCTCGGCATGCTCGCGGGCGGACTCCTCCTCCCCGTGGTGGGCCCGAACGAGGGCGACCGCGTACCGCGCCATCGCCTCGTTGAACCGCATCTGGGCGAGAGCCGCCAGCTTGAGGCTCTCCTCAGCGTGCTGGGCCGCGGCGGCCCAGTCTCCCGCCCGAACCTCCAGCTCGGCCAGGTGGAAGTGGAGGACGGGGAACGCCTGTTCGTGGCCCTCGTCCGCTGCCCTCCGCAGCAGGTCGTCGAACACCGTCCTGGACTCCTCGAGCCGATCTGCGTACTTGAGCATCTGAGCATGCACGTACGGTGGGCGCAGGACGACGGACAGCGACGTGGGCTCGATCCCGTCGAATACTCCGAGCGCCCTGTCCATCAGCGGGCTCGGGAGCCCGCTCCCCAGCACGAACCGGACGAACGCCAGGGCGGACAGCGACTCGGCGAGACCCACGGGGTCGTCGAGCGCCTCCGCGATCTCGAGGGCCCTTTGCCCGTGAGCCTCGGACCGTAGCAGGTCGCCCATGAACAGGCTGGCGTAGCCGAGGCCTTGTTCCAGCGACCGCAGAAGGGGCGGATGGTCGGCGGCGTGGGGGAGTCCCTTCTGGAACGTCTCCGCTGCGACCGGCCACCCGCTCTCGTCGGCCTCGACCATCCCGAGCTGGTACAGGGCCTCGGCCTGCTCAGGGCCCGATGGGGCTGTGCGCACAACTTCATCGAGGAGCGCCCGAGCGGTCGGGGCGTCGCCGGCGGCCCAGTGTGCCTGCCCGGCCTCCCGGAGCCTTCGACGCGCGTCGTCCGACTGCTCCGGAAGGGTCAGGCCGGACGCCATGTGAAAGAGGTCAGCGGCGGCCACCGGTGCTCCCCGCTCCAGGGCGGCGTGAGCAGCTTCCTCGAGGGCGCCTGCCACGTCCGCATCGGGGCCAGAAGCTGCGAGCGCCAGGTGCCTGGCCCGCTCCTCTCGGTCCGACGTCAGGGCGGCGAGCCTCTCGTGGGTCTTCCGCCTTTGCTCGGCGGAGGCCTCCGAGTACACGGCGGACCCCAGGAGCGGGTGCGAGAAGCGGACATCTCCCGGCGGGGCCTCGATCAGCCCCGCCTGCGTGGCCCTTTCCAGCGCCACCCGAACGGCGCGGGCCCCATGGACCGCTTCCAGCTGCGGCTCGCTGGGGCGGGCGAGCGTCGCGATCGTCAAGAAGACGTCCCGCGTGGTCTGTGGCAGGCCGGCGATCCGTTCTCGAAGAAGGTCCCGCAGGTTGTCCGGCAGCAGCAGGGGTTCGCCCGGTCGAGGGGCTCGCCGCCCCTCGGTCAGCGTGCGCGCCATCTCGAGCGCGAAAAAGGGATTTCCCCCGCTCGCGGTGTGCAGCTGCTCGACCGTGGACCGGGGGAAGCCCACGGCGAGCTTCCGCCGCACCAGCTCGTTGATTTCCGTGAAGCTGAGTCCGGCCACGGACAGGCGGGTGACCCGCTCTTCGAGGGGAGGTTCGTCGAGGCCAAAGGGTAGGGCCTCGGCGTCTCGTCGGACGGCCAGGAGGAGAGCGACGGGCTCCGTGGTCAGTCGCCGTATCGCGAACTCGAGTGCCGCGCTCGACGGACGATCCAGCCACTGCACGTCGTCGACGGCGATCAGAACCGGTCCGGTTCCGGCAAGGGCCCGGACGACTCCGAGTACCGCCACCAAGACTGTGCGCCGGTCCGGGTGCCGGCGCGACGGCTCCGCCAACAGCAAGGCCGCCTCGAGCGCTCTCCGCTGTGGCGGGGGAAGGCTCTCCAGCGCCTCGGGGAGGGATTCCTCAAGTAGGTCGCCGAGGGCTGTGAAGGAGAGCGTGGCCTCCGACTCCGCCGGTCGACTGGACAGGACTCGGTAGCCGCGGTCCCGAGCTTCCTGAACCCCCGCGAGCCACAGCGTGGTCTTTCCGATACCGGGCTGGCCCTCGACCACGAGGGC
>CAYZPZ010000260.1:0-2395 GCA_964480205.1 uncultured Conexibacteraceae bacterium | reverse complement strand
TGCCGGGCGTCGTCTGGCCTTCCGCATTGGCGCCGACACCGGCCGACGGGCTCGAGACGAAGGAGTAGGAAGAGTCGGTCAGCATCACGATGCCCTCATTGACACCGCCGTAATACGTGATCGGATGGCTGTATCCGATTGCGCGGTTCCACTTCCCGTTGTTGAGCGAGTGGAAGTAGTCCTCATCGGACTTGATGCGCTCGCGGCCGTTCTTCGACAGCTGCGCGTAGACCCTGGCGCTCCCGTAGCGGCCCTGCTGCGTGTAGAGCTGGTTCTTCCAGAAGTAGCCGAGTTGCTCTGCCTGATTTCGGTAGCCGCGGACGCGGTGGAGGATCTGCTGGTAGAAAGCCGCGCGGTGGTTCTCGTCGAGGGCATCGGAAGCGTCCTCGAGCTTCTCGACGAGCTCGTTCGCCTCGTTGATGTAGTGCTGGAGCTCGTCGCCGTCCGAGGTGGCGCTGAAGGGATACGAGTAGCTGCCGTCGAAGGCGGTCGAGTGGACTCCGCCTGGATTCTGTGTGCCCCAGAACTCGGCGCGCTTGGTCGCCTCGAGTCTCGAGAACCTTTCAAGCGCGTCGGCTACCGACGCCGCGTTGGCTCCGCTGAGGTCGAAGTCGCGCTCGAGCTGTTCCAGAAGGAACCGGCTGCGGATGTTGGTGTCGTCGTAGCCGGCAACGTCCCAGGCGAGCTTCGCGAAGAGCTCCAGCTTGATCTCGCCGGGCTTGATGTCGCCGACGTTGAGGATCCAGAAGCGGCCGGCGCCGGTGTTCCAGGCCCGGTGGAACTGCTCGACCATGAGCTCCGTCGGACCTGAGTTGAGCCACAGGTAGCTCTTCGGCCTGCCCCAGTAGGAGGAGTGGTAGTACACGCCGTTGCCGCCGGAACGGGCCGCCTCGGAGGCGGTAGGCACCTGGCGCAGATGGCCGTAATTGTCCTCGGCCCAGACGAGCGTCACATCGCCGGGGATGTGGTTCTTGAGGCCGCTGTTGTAG
Organism: uncultured Conexibacteraceae bacterium; assembly: GCA_964480205.1. Lineage (GTDB taxonomy): Bacteria > Actinomycetota > Thermoleophilia > Solirubrobacterales > 70-9 > CAYZPZ01. Next base: position 1,406 of record CAYZPZ010000260.1, on the reverse strand, counting down.
AGGTCGCCCATCTCCTTGTACGGGATGAAGACCTGCGGCACGGCAGTGGTGCTGCCGTGCAACTCCGCGATGAGGTTCCGCTGCTCGGCGATCGCGTCGGCGACCATCTCGAGCACGCTGTTGAAACCGTAGGAATTGTTCGAGGTGAAGGCCGGGGCGCCATCATGGACACCGCGCAGACCGAGCGGCAGGATGCTCTCGAACTCGGCGTTGGCCACGAGACGCTCGCGCCAGTACTCGATGATCGCCGGCTTGTTGATCGAGTAGTTGAAGGCGGCCCTGTACGTGGCGCCCTGGATGTTCAGCCGCTCGCGGTTGCGCTCCCAGAACGGCCGCCACTCCTCGACGTTGCTACGCAGCATCAGCTCGGCATGGGATGACGACATGATCACGCCGTACTCGGCCGCCTCTTCGGCGTTGATCGGCGTGCCGTCGTCATACATGCCGGTATCCGTCGCCCCATTGAACGACGTGGTTCCCTCGTGCATCGCCGGCCAGAGCGTGTTGAGCCGCAGGCGCAGCATCATCTCGTAGACATGCCGGTAGTAGTTGGCGTCGGGGGTTCCCTTGTCGGTCGGGAACTTCTCGTTGGCCCAGTCGATGGTGCGTTCTTCGTCGTTGATGAAGATTCCGCGGTACTTGACGTCGGGGCCTTCGTCGACGCGCGGCGCTCCGTCCACGACGATCTCGCTCCGCTGCTCGACGGGGACGTCGCTATACCAATACCAAGGCGAGACGCCGATCTCCTCGGAGATCGAGTAGAGCCCGTAGATCGTGCCGCGGGCGTCGCTCCCGGCGACGACCAGCGCGCGCTCGATGCCGGCGACGGGATTGGCGACCGCCTTGATGGCGAAGGCCTCCCAGTCGCCCTCGATGCCAGCCGCCTCGTTGAACTTGCCCGCCGCGATGATGTCGTCGACGAGATCGCTCTGGCCGATGACGCCGACGATCACCGCCCGCGACGCGGCCCCCGGCGAGGTGAGCAGCGCCGGGGTTTTGCTCGAGTCGGCAGCCGCGAGCCGGGACTGCTGGGCCGCCTGGTCATCGGCGAAGAGCTGCTGCACGGTCGCAGGGTCGATGGCGCCCCTCACCATCGCGACGTCCTGGCGGAAGTCCTGCACGGCTCGCCGCACCTGGCGGTAGTCGCGGTCGTCGTATGGGCCGCCGTAGGAGGGGTCGATGAGTACGGGAACGGTGCCCGAACCGTTCGAGATCGCAAAGTCCGCAGCTGCTGCGGACTGGGCCCAGCAAGCCGAACCCGTCGCGGCGAACGACGAGACGACGACGGCGGCGGCCAACACTGCGCTACGCAAATACAAGGAAAACCTCCTCCGGCTTACACACCGCTGCCGGCTGCTCCCCGTCCCATGTACGAAAACGGACGCTTCCGTGCAAGCTCCCGCGGA
>CAYZPZ010000259.1:0-2426 GCA_964480205.1 uncultured Conexibacteraceae bacterium | reverse complement strand
GGCGCGGCTCGAGCGGGGTGGTCACCTCGACGGGGTGGATGGCGAGGTCGGCCATCGCCTCGTAGCCGAGCAGCCAGGTGAGCTCGCGGACCAGCTCGCGGAACTTCTTGGGCTCCGTGTCGGCGTCGCGGAGGATCGACAGCTTATGGGCGACCAGCGGATGCCGCGAGACCTGCACGGCGCTGGGGACGTTCGACTCGGGCATGGGTGCCGATTCTAACGCGAGCCGTGCGCGGGGCCGTCCAGCGCGCCGGCTCCGCGCCACTCCAGCCAGCGACCGTGGGCGTGGGCGTAGCCGACCACGGCGCCGATGGGTGCCGAAGCGGGATCGAAGCGCGTGACGACGATTCCGACCACGCCCTGGCTCCGGTCCCGCTCGACCTCGGCGCCGGCCGGCAGGCCCATCGCCGACAGCACGTGGCCCCACTCGGCGGAGACGAGCCAGATGGGGCGGCGCAGCCGGCGGGCCGCCTCGGCGAGCACCGGTGCCAGGTCAGGATGGCGCTCGGTAGGCACGAAGGTCATCAGCATGAAGTGGAAGACGACCAGCGACGCCCCGGCCGGGGCGGTGGCGAGCAGGGGAGGCAGGTCGTCGATGGCGTCGCCACGCACCAGCGGCGGCGGATTGTCGCGCGCCACCGCCAGCGCAGCCGAGAGGATCACCCCCCGATCCGCGTGCTCGGGCCACACCAGAGCGCGCAGCCACGCCGCTGTCTCGTCGTCACGGACATCGAGCGGGTTGAGGTCCAGCCCGGCCCGCCACTCGATGGGCGGGATCTCGGTGACGGGCGGCGGCGCGCCGGCGGGGCGGCAGTCAAGCTCGACGGGCGACGTCGGGTCGCCAACCACCAGCTCCCCGTACCGGTAGCGGTAGCGGTCGGCGAGCAGCAGCAGCCCGGCGCTGGTCCCGATCTCCACCAGCGCCAGCGGGGACGCTCCCCCTCGCCGGATCTCGTCCCAGGCCGGCAGCAGCGCGGTCAGACGCCGAGGCTCGTTGGTCTGGGTGCTGCGCGTGGTCAGCAGCCGCTCGATGCGGGTTCGGTGCACCCGACAGAAATCGGCGAAGGCGGGATAGGGGTCGCCGGAGGCGGGCGCGTCTCCCGCCACGCTCGGGTAGAACGCGGCCAGCCGGTGCTCAACGCCCGCCAGCAGCAGCTGGTGGACGGCGCCCAGCAGGAGCATCGGCTTGCGCTGCTCGGCCGGTGCCGCCAGCATGATCGAGGCGGTGGCCGCATCATCGGCCAGGCCGCGGCAGAGCCGCGCGTAGAGGGCTGATCCCTCGGGATCGTCCTCGTCATCGGCGAAGCGGCGGAGGCGTTCGAGCACCTCCGCCAGGCCGTCCGGGAGACCGGCCTGGGAAGACATCGGTTTGGGGCTCCCGCTGGGCTGGTATAGGCTGCTAGGCTTACATACCTCACACCAGCCGCCAGTGCCGAGCCGACCACATCCGCTTTGAGGAGGAACCGAGCCATGGTCTTCGGATCGCGGCGAGACCAGAAGCCAGATTCACTGTCACGGGAGGACGTCGTGGGCAATCTCTACCCGGACAGCCTGACCAGCGAGGTCGACGTGACACCCGGACAGGAGATCCGCAGCAGCGACCGCGGAAACGAGAGCGTGATCGACCCCCACGCTCGCTTCAACGGTAAGTACGTGAGCGACCGCGACCTGCGGATCGAGGGCGAGGCACAGGGCGAGATCGAGTGCCAGGGCACGCTGATCATCAGCCCCCAGGCCCGGGTCCGATCGGCCATCAAGGCGCACAACGTGATCGTGAACGGCGACTACGAGGGTGACGTCGACTGCGGCGGGCGGTTCGAGATCGGCTCCACGGGGCGCGTCAAGGGCACCGTCAAGACGCAGGTGCTGGTCGTCAAGGAGGGCGCACACTGGGAAGGCTCGGTGACCATGAGCCGCGAACCGGGACGCGCGCCTACCGGCGCAGGAGCCGGGGCGTCCAACGCCGGCTCGTCCGGTGGCGGCAATCCCAAGCCGCAGCCCGCGGCGGTGGGCGCCGCCGGCGGCGGACAGTCGAGCATCTTCAGCAAGCAGGATCGCGACTCCGGCTCGTCCGGCGAGCGCCAGCCGGAGCGGCAGGCGACCGGACCCGGCAGCAACAACAACGACGAGTAGGCCCGCGACGGGTCGAGGGTCGCGCAGCGGCCCTCGCGCGACCGGCGGCCGCAGCGGGGCTCGGGCCTCGGCGCCGCCCCCGGTCCTGGTCGAGGTTTCCCGCGGCGACCGGGTCGAGTCCCGGCACCGGGGGGCAGTCGTCGTCTGCGCCCCGGACGGCTCGCTGCTGAGCACCGTCGGCGACCCCGACACCTTCGTCTTCCTGCGCTCCGCCGCCAAGCCCTTCCAGCTCGCGCCCTTCGTCGCCTCCGGGCTGTTCGACCGCTACCAGCTCGGCGGCGAGCTGGAGGAGC
>CAYZPZ010000258.1:0-2446 GCA_964480205.1 uncultured Conexibacteraceae bacterium | reverse complement strand
CGGCGAGGTCGTCGTCTCCAACCTGCAGGCGCGCGGGACGATGCTGCTCAACTACCGCCTCGCCGATGTCGCTGCCCGACTGTCGGACCGGTGCCCGTGCGGACGCGCCCTGCCGATGCTCTCCTGGGTGCAAGGCCGCACCGACGAGTGGCTGGAGGACTCGGCCGGCAGGCGGATTCACTCCCAGTCGGTGCGCGGGATTCTGCAGGGCGAGCTTGACGTCCTCCGCTTCCAGGTCGTCCAGGAGTCACGCACCCGCTTCACGGCCGCACTGGTGACGGCCCCCGGCGCCGAGCGGGAGGAGATCACGGACCGGCTCGCCGCGCGCTTCCGGGAGACGTTCGGGGACCCGGTCGAGGTGGAAGCCTCCTTCGTCGAGTCCCTCCCTCGGAGCGCCGCCGGAAAGGTGCGCCCGGTGATCTCGAAGCTGTGATCGCGCCTCGCCTGCTCGGAGCAAGGAGCGTGCCGATCGGTGAGGGAGGCTGAGATGTGCGGGATCGCAGGGTGCGTGCTTGCGAGGGGCGAGAGGCCCGACCGGAGCGCGCTGGAGCGGATGGCGGCCGCCCTGGCCGCCCGCGGGCCGGACGATTGCGGCGTCGCGACCTGGGAGAACGTCGGAGTCGTCAACCGCCGACTGGCGATCGTGGATCCGAGCTCGGCGGGAGCCCAGCCGATGGCGGACCCGGACGAGCGCTGGCTGATCAGCTTCAACGGCGAGATCTACAACCACGAGCAACTTCGGGCTGAGCTTCCCCGTGATCGCTGGCGAGGACACAGCGACACCGAGACGCTGTGCCGAGGGCTCGCGGCCTGGGGTCCGGGGGCGATCGAGCGATGCAACGGACCGTTTGCATTGGCCGCATTGGACCGCCGCGAACGCCGGCTGATCCTGGCGCGGGACCGATTCGGGAAGAAGCCGCTGTATCTCAGCCGGCGGGGCGACGCGATCTGGTTCGCCAGCGAGATGCGCGCGCTGCTCGCCGCCGGCCTCCCGGCCACCGCGGACACCGGGGTGCTCGGGCACCTCGCCACCCGGGGCTGGGCCTACGGCGCCCCCAGCCCCCTGCGGGGCATCGAGCGAGTCCCTCCGGGGACCGTCCTTAGAGTCGACCTCGATACCCTCTCGAGCACCGAAAGACGCTGGTCAGACCCCGCCGAGGCGGTGAACCCGGAGCTCTCGGAGGAGCTTGCCGGCCTCAGCCGCGACGAGCTCGCCGACCGCCTCGAGTCCCACCTCCGCGACTCGGTGACGCGGCGCCTGATGTCCGACGTCCCGCTCGGCACCCTCTGCTCGGGCGGGCTCGACTCGTCGCTGATCACGGCGCTGGCGCGCGCCGAGCAGCGCGGCGTGACCGCCTTCACCTGCTCCCTGCCCGAGGAGCGCCGGAGGCTGGACGAGGCCCGCTGGGCGGAGCGGGTCGCCGAGACGCTCGACACGGACCTGCACGCGTTCCAGATGACCGTTCCGGCGTTCCGCGCGCACCTGGTGGAGGCCGTGCGCCTTCACGAGTACCCGCTCGACAACTCGAATTCCGTGCCGATCTCCTCGATGGCGGCGCTCGCGCGCGATCGAGGCGTCAAGGTGCTGCTCACCGGCGAGGGAGCCGACGAGCTCTTCGCGGGTTACGGGGATCCCAATCGCCCCATGCGCAGGTTCCTGCCCCGGTGGCTGACCCTATACCGGGATGCGGCTGGCGTCCTCACCTGGGGGCGACCGGCGCTGAAAGCGGTCTGGCGCAGTTACCGGCATGCCGGCGGCGACGGGAGGGGGCCGGAACTGGAGCCGGGTCGGGCATCGGCGAGATTCCAGCGGGGCGTGAGGACGAAGGCGGCGGCAGCCTACTCCCATCACAGCGGCGCCCGGGCCGAGATCGAGGCGGCCCTCCTGGCCGGGCTCAGCTGCTCGCATCTCCCTTTCCTCCTCAACCGCATGGACAAGGACGCGATGGGACGTTCGGTCGAGACCCGGCTCCCGTTCCTGGATCCCGCCGTGGTGGCGCTGGCGCTCAACCTCCCCCTCGAGGCCCGGACCTACCCGCGCGTCAAGGGGATCCTCCGCGACGTCGGTCGCAGGCATCTGCCGCGGGCGGTCGCGAACCGTCCCAAGCAGCCCGGCATGGTCTTCGACGCCAGGGCACGGATCGGGGAGGCGGCCCGCCCGGGGTTCCTCCAGGACGGAATGCTGCGCGAGCTGCTTGCGATTCCGGCCGAGCGCTGGCAGCAGCTGGTCGAGACCGCCACCCCCCGAGTCGCGTTTCGCCTCTGGACCGGCGAGATCTGGACCCGCCTCTTCATCGACGGCGCCGGCGTCAGGCAAGTCGAAGACGAGTTGTGGAGGGCGGGCCCCTAGCTCCCCGGGGTCCAGAGTGCGCCCTTCTCCTCGCGCTCTTTCTCCGGGGTCCAGATCTGCTCGCGCGCCTCGGCCTGCTCCAGCGGGATCGGCTTC
>CAYZPZ010000257.1:0-2466 GCA_964480205.1 uncultured Conexibacteraceae bacterium | reverse complement strand
GATCCGACGGACGCAGCACCGACTGGTTCTATTACGTCAACGGGGTCGAGTCCGGCGTCGGCGCCGCCGAGTACGAGCCGGTCGATGGCGACCTGATCTGGTGGGACCGGCGTGACTGGAGCACCGCAATGCGGGTTCCCGCCGTCGTCGGTTCCTGGCCGCAGCCATTCGCCGGCGGCCACGGCGGCGAGCGTTGGCCGGTTGAAGTCCGCTGTGCCGCCGAGCGGGAGTCGTGCGAGCGGGTCGGGAGTCGGCTCGCCGAGCAGGAGATCGAGGTGAGCGACGCCGAGCCCGAGGCGCCCGGCTCAGAGGCCGCGATCCGGGTCCTGGTCGGTCCCTGGGCCCGGATCGAGGGCGACCGCGTCGCCTCCCTGCTCGCGGCCGGGCCCGAGCGCAGCGGGGTGTTCGCCAGCTTCTCGGGGCGGGCCCCCGCGGTGGAACTTGTACTGCTCGACGCGAGGGGGCGGCCCGGGCGCAGGCTCGAGGCGGGTGCGGGGCTGATCGCCGCGTTGCGTCCGGACGAGGGCCCGCCGAGCTGGGTGGTCAGCGGCACCGACGCCACCGGCGTGGCGGCCGCCGCCGAGCTTTTCGGGGAGGGCTTGCGCGACCGCTACGCGGTCGCCGTCCAGGTGGATGGAGGCGAGCACCCGGTGCCGTTGCGATGAGATCCGCACTCGCCTACAGGCCCGGCCGCAGCCCGCTGCATCGCGGCGCATTGCCGGCCTCGCTCGGCTTCCTCGCGGCGCTGGCGCTGGTGGCCTTCGTCTACGCGAACCCGCTTGTGCTGCTCGCCGACGGTGTCGCCGTCGCGGTGGTCGGCGCCGCGGCGGGGGCGGGACGGGCGGTCAGGGCCGGCCTGCGGCTGGCCGCGCCGCTGCTCGTCGTGATGGTCGCCGTCAACGCGCTGGTCTACCACCGCGGCGAGACCGTGCTGGTGCGGGGCTGGGATCTGCCCCTGCTGGGCCAGACCGGAATCACCCTCGAGTCGCTGGCGGCCGGGGCCTCGGTCGGGCTGCGGGTGGCGGTGGTGGTGCTCGCCTTCGCCGTCTACTCCGCCTGCATCGACCCCGACCGGCTGCTGCGGGCGCTGCGGCCGCTCGCCGCGCGCTCGGCCCTGACCGCCGCCCTGGTGGTGCGGATGGTCCCGGTGGCGGCGGCGGATGCGGCCCGCCTGCGCGAGGCCGCGGCGCTGCGCGGGCCGGCCGCCGCGCCGGTCGGCAGAGCGGCGCTTCTGCGGCGCCTGGTCGAGGGCTCGCTGGACCGGGCAGTCGACGTCGCCGCCACCCTGGAGCTGCGCGGCCACTCCCTGGGCCTGCGCCCGATTCCGCGTCCGCAGCGTCGGCCGGCGACGCCGGGGCTGGCCGCGGCCGCGCTGGGGATCGCCGCCGCCGCCGCGGCCGGGCTCCTCATCGGCGCGGGGGAGTTCGAGACCTACCCGACGATCGCGCTCTCACTCGAGCCGGCCACCCTGGCGCTCTGCGCGGCCCTGCCGTTGCTGGCGGCGCTGCCCTTCGCGGGAGGGCGCGATGCCTGAGCCCGCTCTGCTCTGCGAGGGCCTGCGCTACAGCTATCCGGAGACCGCGGGCGAGGCGCTGGCCGGGATCGACCTGCGCGTTGAGCCCGGCGAGCTCGTGGTGCTCTGCGGGCGATCGGGCTCTGGCAAGACGACGCTGCTGCGGGCCGCCTGCGGGTTGGTGCCGCACTTCCACGGGGGATCGGTGGCCGGGACGGTCCGCGCGGGAGGGCACGACGTGCGCGAGCACGGCCCGGCCGAACTCGCCTCGGAGGTGGCCCTGGTCGACCAGGACCCGGAGAGCCAGGTGGTCAGCACCACGGTGGCGGCCGAGTTGGAGCTTCCCCTGGAGCTGCGCGGCGTCGCCCCGGGCGCTCGGGCGCGCAGCGTCGAGGAGGTGGCGCTCTCGCTCGGGATAGCCGGGCTCCTCGATCGCACCACCGACGCACTCTCCGGGGGCGAGCTGCAGCGGGTGGCCCTCGCGGCGGCGCTCGTCACCGGGCCGCGCTTGGTCCTGCTCGACGAGCCGACTTCTCAGCTCGACCCGGTGGCCGGCGACGAGCTGGTCGGCCTGCTGCGCCGCCTCAACGAGGAGTTCGGCCTGGCGATCGTGTTGGGCGAGCACCGGCTGGAGCGCTGCCTCGGCGCAGCAGATCGGGTGGTCGCCCTGGAGGAGGGGCGGATCGCCTTCGACGGCACTCCCGGCCCCTTCGGTGAGTGGGCCTCGGCCGCGGCGCCCGAGCTGGCCACCCCGGCGGCGCGGATGTTCTCCGCGGCCGGGCTGCCCGTCCCCGCGAGCGTGCGGGAGGCGCGCGCCACCCTCGCGGACCACCCCAAGCGGGGCGACTTCTCCGGCTATATCCCGGAAAAGTCGCCCCGGATCACGGGTGGCGGCGCCGGGGGCGGACCGCTCGCGCTCGAGCTGAGCGGGGTCTGGGTCGAGCTCGGCGAGG
>CAYZPZ010000256.1:0-2468 GCA_964480205.1 uncultured Conexibacteraceae bacterium | reverse complement strand
GAGGCAACGGCTTCGGCGACAACGGGATCGTCACCGGGGCCGATATAGACCTGGGAGCTCGAGGCGATGGCGGCCGCCGGTGAGATCCAGGCCCGCTGCCTGAAGATGCTCGAGAGCATGTGCCGGCCGGGGGCCGCCACAGGCGAGCTCGACGAGGCCGCCGAGCGCTTCATCCGCTCCCAGGGCGCGACTCCATCCTTCAAGGGCTACCGGGGCTTTCCGGGCTCGATCTGCGCCTCGCCCAACTCGATGGTGGTGCACGGCATTCCAGGGGAGCGCGAGCTTGCCCGCGGCGACATCCTCTCGATCGACGTCGGTGTCACCTACGAGGGCTGGGTCGCCGACGCGGCGATCACCGTGCCGGTGGGCAAAGTCAGCCCGGAGGCGAGCAAGCTGCTTCGCACCACCAGGGCGAGCCTGTTCGGGGGGATCGCCCAGGTCAGGCCGGGCAACCGCCTCTCCGATATCGGCCACGCCGTGCAGACCCGCGTCGAGCACGACGGCTTTTCGGTGATCCGCTCGCTGGTCGGCCACGGCATCGGCCGCGACATGCACGAGGATCCCCAGATCCCCAACTTCGGCGATCCCGGCAAGGGCCCCGAGCTGGAGGAGGGAATGGTCCTGGCGATCGAGCCGATGGTCAACGCCGGCGTCCCCGAGATCCGCATGGGCTCCGACGGCTGGGCCGTCTACTCAGAGGACGACTCTCTCGCCGCCCACTTCGAGTTCACCGTGGCCGTCACCGCCGAGGGCCCCCGCGTCCTCACCCCCTGGCACGAGCTGTAGCCGGCTCCCGCCACTTTCGCTCCGCCTCTCGCAAGAGCGGCGGATAGACGAGCAGGTGCCGGAAAGGCTTGATCGCGGCCATGTAGGCCCTACCGAACATTCCATTCGGCCTCACCAGGACGGCCATCTGACCGCGATACCCGCCGGAGTGGTCCGCGACCATGCCGAAGTGCATCACGCCGTGCATGGTCTGGTTCGCTATCTCTGCGGCCCATTCGTCCTCCAGCAGATAGAGCGAGGTGAAGGGGAGGGCGTCGAACTCGGGCCCTGAGCGAGCCTCGCGCAGATCCGCCGGCAGGCGGTCGCGGAGCGTCGGAACCCTGGCTCCGATGCCGGTGTCGGGGTCATCCCAGCCGAGCAATCCACCCAGCTTCCAGCGCAACGCGAACAGCGCGCGCACTGCGGTGGAGGAGCTCCGCGACGGGTCGTAGGAGGCGATCAGCTCAACCGCGCGGGAGAAGTCCTCCGGCCCGCCCGGTACCGACAGGCCCCATACGTCCTCGAGCCGGAAGTCGCGGGTGAGCTCGTGGATTCGCCATGGCCTGGAGGTGTGGGCGCTGTTCGGCAGCCTCATCGGTTCACACCGAGGCCGAAGCGGCCCAGGCGAACGCGGCCGCCGCCGCCATCGCCGTCACGAAGAGGACAGGAATCGGCTGCAGGAGCGCGTCCAGCCGCTTCTCGACATACACGAGCCCCACCCCGAGAAACGCGGCGTGGACGATCGAGATGAACCGCAGGAGATCACGACTCTCGATCGCTCCCAGCGCCGCGAGATAGAGGGCCACCGCGGAGGCGAGAAAGACGACGGTCATGCTGTGCCAGGTGACCCCGAGAACCTGCAGCGATACATCGTGGTCGCCGAACAGCCGCACCGAGAGGGGCGTCGGCCGCATCTCCACCGCGCGCAGCTGCGCCATCAACCAGCGGTGTCCGACGATGCCGTGGGCACAGACGCCCACCGAAGCCGCGAGAGCGGCGAACAGAGCCGGGAGATTCGTGTCCAAGGTCAGCCTCCGCGGGATTCCTTCGTCTAATCCATACGGTAGCGTATGGAAGGAGGACGAGTCAAGCATGGCCCTGACGCGAACCCCTCGCCGCACCTGGATCGAAGAGGCCCTGCGCACTCTTGCCGCGGGGGGACCGAACGCCGTTCGGATCGAGCCGCTGGCGCGGGCGCTCGGCGTCACCAAGGGCGGGTTCTACTGGCACTTCGAGGACCGGCGCGCGCTGCTCGAGGAGCTGCTCGACGCCTGGGAGCGCATCAGCGTCGACGAGGTGATCGAGCGGATCGAGGACGAGGGTGGGGACGCAAGGGCGAAGCTGCGGCGGCTCTACGGGATCGCGACGTCCGGCGAGGAGGTCCTGGGGATCGACCCACTGAAGGTTGATCTGGCCGTCCGCGACTGGGGCCGGCGAGACAGGAGGGTCGCCCGTCGCCTGCGCCGCGTCGACAACCGGCGGATGGACTACATGCGCTCGCTGTTCGGCGCTTTCTCTGCCGACGAGGACGAGGTCGAGGCCCGCTGCATGCTGGCGTTCTCGCTGTGGATCGGCAGCCCGTTCATAGCCGCCGATCATCGCGACCGCGACCGCACGGAGGTGCTGGCGCTGGCGCTGAAGCGGCTGATGGCGTAGCCGGATCGACCTAGCGACCCAGCGGGCGCCACCAGGCAGAGCGCCAC
>CAYZPZ010000255.1:0-2474 GCA_964480205.1 uncultured Conexibacteraceae bacterium | reverse complement strand
GCCCAGACCTCGATTGGCTCGGTCCGTCCCCGGACCTCCATCGAGTCCACGAAGCTGAGCTCAGGATGCGCCCCGCCGAGCATGTTGCGGGTGGAGTCCGAGACGAACAGCTCGTGCGGGGTCCCCTTGGTCATTCCCTCTAGCCGCGCCGCGGTGTTGACCGTGTCGCCGATCGCCGTGTAGTCGAGCCGCTGGGCTGAGCCGACGTTCCCGGCCATCACCGGGCCAGTGTTGAGCCCGATCCCGATCTGGAAGCCCTCGCCCGCGCCGCGGTCGTGCATCCACTCGTTGAAGCGGGGCAGGCGGTCGGTGACCATCTCGACCGCCGAGTCGAGGGCCCGGTCGGCGTGGTCGGAGTACTCGATCGGCGCTCCGAAGACCGCGTAGATCCCGTCGCCGATGAAGGAGATCAGTGTGCCGCCGTGCTCCATCACCGCCGCGGTCATCTCCTCGTGGTAGCGGTTGAGGATCTCGAGCACCTCGCCCGGATCGCGCCCTTCCGAGAAGGTGGTGAAGCCGCGGATGTCGCTGAACAGCACGGTCACGACCAGGCGGCGCCCGCCCAGGCGAAGGTCTTCGTCGGTGCGCTCCAGGACCTCGCCGACGACCTGCTCGGGGACGAAGCGGGCGAAGGTGTCGCGGACCCGCTGGCGCTCGAACGCCTCGAGCAGGTAGTGGACGGCCAGCGCTCCGAGGATCGAGATCGCCAGCGCCAGCAGCGGGTAAAGGACCGGCGCGATGGTGCCGGTGTTGAAGGCGAGCTGCGCGAAGATCAGATAGAGCGCGCCAATGCCCAGGGCGAGCGCCATCGCCCGCAGCGGCGAGAAGCGGTAGCTGGCGAGAGGGGCCACCATCCCCATCAGCGCGATCAGCAGGACGTCCACCCCGAGTGGCAGCGACTGGAGCGGGAAGCCCTCCAGGGTGGTGGCGATCGCATTCGCCTGCGTCTCCGCCCCGGACATGTCGTCTCCGCCGCTCGTGGTGGGCGTCTTGACGATGTCCTTGAGCCCGGGATCGGAGGCGCCGATCACGACGATCTTGTCCGTGAATGCGCCCGGCTCGACCCTCCCGTTGTGGACTGTCGAGAACGAGTGTGAGGGATAGGCGCCGGCTCCTCCCGCGTAGTCGATCCAGGCGGTCGGGCCCCCCATGTCCTCCTGGCTGATCTGCTCTCCAGTCGCGAACTCCGCCGTGGCGATCGGAAAGCTCTCCAGGCCCCCGACCTCGAACGGGAAGCGCCGCCGCACCCCATCGTCGTCCTCGCCGATCTGGGTGTTGCCCCCGCGCGCCTCGATCTCGTCGAGCAGCCCCTGGCCGCCGAGTGCCCCGCTCTCGCCGCGCTCGTTCGGCTGGGTGTCAGCGAGCACCACCTTGTCCGGGCCGGCCTGCGCGACGGCGTTGATCAGTGCATTGTCGTCCCGGACCGTCGTGGGATCGATGAATTCCACATCGAAGCCGATCGCCTTCGGCTGGTCGCGATTGATCGCATCGAGAACCCGGGCGTGGAACGTGCGCGGATATGGAAAGCGCTCCTGAAGGACCTCGGAGCTCTTGTCGTCGATCAGGACCAGGACGATGTCGTCGCGCGGTTCCTCATCCCCCCGAATCGAGAAGCGCCCGTCGACGGAGTTGAGCTCGGTCTCGTGAAGCACGCCGGTGGCGTAGAAGAGCAGCGCGATCGCTGCCGAGAGCGCGGCGACCCCCGCCAGCAGCCATACGTAGGTGGGTCTCCTCCCGTATCTCATCCGTGGCCCCGCACGGTGAACCACCGCGCGGGGACGAAGCCTACCCCTCCGCTCAGGCGGCTGGCTGCAACGCGCGCTCGGCGCGCGCGAGGCGCTGCTCGGCGACCTCCCGCGCGGCCGTCAGCGGGGTGATCGAGCGCTCCTCGGCCTGCTCGAAGATGGCCTCCAGCGCCTCGGCGATGCCGTCGACCAGGGCCTGCAGCTGCTCGGGCCCGAGGTCGCGGAGCTCGCCGTAGACGTTGATCAGGCCGCCGGCGTTGGCGATGAAGTCGGGCGCGTAGAGGATCCCTCGCTCGTGCATCCGCTCCGCCATCGCGTCCGCGGAGAGCACGTTGTTGGCGGCGCCGCAGACGACCTCGCAGCGCAGTTCCTCGACCGTGCGCTCGTCGATCGCCCCGCCAAGGGCGCATGGCGCCAGCAGCTCGCACTCCGTGGCGATCGCGTCGTCGGGACCGGCCCAGCGGGCGCCGAGGCGATCGGCGAGCTCCCGCTTGGCAGCGTCGATGTCACAGACGGTCAGATCCGCACCATGGGCCGCCAAGCGCTCGGCCAGCTTGCCGCCGACGTGCCCGAGGCCCACCACGCAGATTCGGCGGCCGTCGAGGTCGGCCGTGCCGTAGCGCCGCTTGCAGCAGGCGCGAATCGCGGCCTCAACGCCGCGCGCCGTGATCGGGCTGGGATCGCCCGAGCCGCACATCTCCTCGGGCACGCCCACCACGTTCTCGGTCC
>CAYZPZ010000254.1:0-2501 GCA_964480205.1 uncultured Conexibacteraceae bacterium | reverse complement strand
CCGAGGGCCTACGGGAGCTCACCGAGGCGCTCGGTGCGGGGGACCTCGATCGCGCCCGGGCGATCGCCGCGCGCGGGCGCGCCTACGAGGACCAGCATCAACGGCGGCCACAAAAACCGCCGCCGGATCAACGGCCACAAAAACCGCCGCCGGATCAACCGCTGCGCATCCTCGAGGATTTCCTCACCCACCCCCCCGAGGACTACGCGGACGCCGCCCGCGAATCCGCCGACTCGATCTGCTTCGCGGGGGGCCTCGAGCACGACGAGGTCGCCGAGGCGATGCCCGCCGCCGATGCCTTCGTGATGCCCTCCACCTTCCCGGAGGCCTTCGGCATGGTCGCCGCCGAGGCCGCCGCCTGCGGCGTCCCGCCCGTCTCCGCCGACCACTCGGGCATGCGCGAGGTCTCACGGCAGCTGGCCGAGGCGCTGCCGGAGGAGCGGGCGGGGTTGCTCTCCTTCGAGGTGGGCGCGGGCGCGATCGAGGCCCTCGCCGAGCGGCTGAACGGCTGGCTTTCGATCGATCCGGACGAGAGGGAGCGGATCGGCGCCGCGCTTGCCGCGCGCGTCGAGCGGCTCTGGAGCTGGGAGCGCGTCGCCGAGGGAGTGATCGCCGCGTCCCGCGGCGAGCTCGATTCCCTACCCGAGGTGGACGTGAAGAGCTGAATAGAATCCGCCGCCGATGCAGGGCCTGCCCCTACCGAAGCTCATCGCGGCGGTGATCGTGCTCACGGTGGCCACCTCGGTGATCATGCTGATCCCGGACTGGAACGGCGAGGCCGCCTCGGCCGAGGCGGGGCCGATCGACACGCTGCTCGACGTGGCGATCGTGCTCTCCTCGTTCGTGTTCGCGGTGGTGATGGTGATGCTCGGCTACTCGCTCTACCGCTGGCGGGCGCGACCGGGCGACGAGTCCGACGGCGAGCCGATTCACGGCAACACTCGCCTGGAGATCGCCTGGACCGTGATTCCGACCGTGATCGTCGTCGCCCTCGCGGCCTACTCGTGGATCGTGCTCGACGACATCGAGGCCAAGGAATCGGACCGGATGAAGGTCGAGGTGACCGGCCAGCAGTTCGCCTGGGGCTTCGCCTACCCGGAGCAGGGAGTCCGGAGCCGCGAGTTCCACGTCCCGGTCGGCCAGCAGCTCGAGCTCCAGCTGCGCGCGCTCGACGTGCTGCACTCCTTCTGGGTGCCGGAGTGGAGGATCAAGCGGGACCTGGTGCCGGGTGCGCCCTGCTGCTCGATCGACGACACCGTGGTGGTTACCCCGGATAAGGAGGGGACCTTCAGCCTGATCTGCACGGAGCTGTGCGGCATCGGCCACGCCACCATGCGGACCAACGTCGTGGTCGAGTCCGAGGAGGAGTTCCAGGAGTGGCTCGCGGAGCAGCGGCCGATCCAGGCCGACGACGCCGCGGGCGCCGAGCAGACGGGGTCATCATGACGGCTGCACTTCGACTTCCCGGCTGGTGGCGGTCGCTGCTGGGATTCCTGGGTGGCGGCGCCTTCGGCTTCGGCCTGGTGATCGCCCTGCGAGCGATCTCGGGCCTGGAGATCTTCCAGACCGAGCAGACCGGCTATCCGCACGTCGTGGTGCCGGCGATCACCGCGCCGCTCGGCTGGCTGTGGGGGCTGGGGACCTTCGACTACTGGCTGCGCTGGGCCGCGGGCGCCCCCACCGTCCCCGACGACCACGCCGACCACGGGGCGACCACCTGGAGGGACTACTTCAAGGTCAACACCGATCACAAGGTGATCGGCATCCAGTACATCGCCACCACCTTCGTCTTCTTCTTCATCGGTGGCGGCCTCGCGATGCTGATGCGCGCCGAGCTCGCCCAGCCCGGCACCCAGATCGTCGACCCGCAGACCTTCAACGGGCTCTTCTCCACGCACGCGGCGCTGATGATCTTCGTCTTCGTGATCCCGGTCTTCGCCGGGCTCGCCAACTACATCCTGCCGCTGATGATCGGGGCGCCGGACATGGCCTTCCCGCGGCTGAACGCGCTCAGCTTCTGGATGCTGCCAATCGCCGGCGTGCTGTTCCTCGGCAGCTACCTGGTGCCCGGCGGCGCCTTCGACGCGGGCTGGACCGGCTACGCGCCGCTGTCTACGGGGGCGCCGTTAGGCCAGTCGTTCTTCAACTTAGGGGTGCAGTTCGCGGGCGCGTCGTCGGTGGCGACCGCCCTCAACTTCCTGGTGACGATCATCACTATGCGCGCGCCCGGGATGAACTTCTGGCGGATGCCCCTGCTGGTCTGGGCGAACCTCTCGACCTCGTTGCTGGTGGTGGCGGCGACCCCGTTCATCGCAGGCGTGCAGTTCATGGTGCTGTTCGACCGGGTCCTGCACACCAACTTCTTCGAGTCGGCCTTCGGCGGCGACGTGATCAGCTACCAGCACATCTTCTGGTTCTACTCCCACCCGGCCGTCTACATCATGATGCTGCCGGGCTTCGGGATCGTCAGCGAGGTGATCTCGACCCACGCCCGCAAGCCG
>CAYZPZ010000253.1:0-2505 GCA_964480205.1 uncultured Conexibacteraceae bacterium | reverse complement strand
GTCCTCGCTCACCGCTCGGCCGATTCACGGATCAGTCCAGGGCCTTCTTCGCTACCGCGACGAGCTCGGAGAACGCGGCCGGGTCGCGGACGGCCAGGTCGGCGAGGACCTTGCGGTCGACCTGGACCTCGGCGCGCTTGAGCCCGTTGATGAACTGGCTGTACGACAGCCCGTCCCCGCGGGCGGCGGCGTTGATGCGCTGGATCCAGAGCTTGCGGAAGTCGCCCTTGCGGGCTCGCCGGTCCCGGTACGCGTACCGGTCGGCGTGCATCACCGCCTCGTTGGCGACGCGGTACCGGCGGCTGCGCGCGCCGCGGAAGCCCTTGGCGCGGTTGAGGACCGTGCGGCGCTGCTTGCGGCTGTGGACGCCACGCTTGATGCGGGCCATGGCCTCTAGCTCCTTCGAGAGTGGGCGGGCGGAGACGCGGCTACCGCAACAGCTTCTTGATCTGCTGCGCGTCGCCATCGAACAGCTGGCCGTCGCGGGACAGCCGGCGCTTCCGCCCGCTCGACTTCTTCTCGAGGAGGTGGTTGCGGTTCATGCGGCGGTGCAGGACCTTTCCGGTCTTCGTCACCCGGAACCGGTCCTTCGCGCCGGAGTGCGTCTTCTGCTTCGGCATCGCTCACGTCCTCGCTCGTCGTGTCGCGGCCGGCAACGAAGCGGCCGCTGCGGTAGCGCAGCGGCCGGCGTTGTGGGCAGGCTCAGGCCGTGCCCATCCGTGTCTCTACCCGGTCTGGGTCCCCGCGCCTCGTCGAAGGGTGCAGGGCCCGCCGGGTGGGAAAGCGTGGCCGCTTCCGCTTGTGTGCGTCGAGTGTAGCAGCGCGCCTGGGGCGGCCCTACCGCGGCTCCCGCCCGGGGATCCACAGCCGGTCGGTGGCGGACTTGTCCTCCCGCTGCCCGCCCGGGGGCGGCGTGGCGGAGGGCTGCGCGGACCCGCTCGACTCGGCGTGCGGCTGCGGCGGCTGCTGCGCGTCCTGCCCCGCCTCGCCGGCGCCCTGGCGCTCGGCCTGCACCTGCGCCGTCTGCAGCTGCACGACGCCGTTGCGCATCCGCGTCGTGAGGTCGTCGTCGACCGCCCCGGCGGCGGCCTCCGCCAGGGCGCTCATGGCGTCGATGAGGACCCGCGCGTCTCGCCGGCCGAGCTTCACCTCGGCTCCGGTGCCGAGAACGGTGTACGCCTGGGCGAGGATCTCGGCGGGGTCCGCACCCCGGAGCTGCTCCAGGTAGGCCTGGAGCTCCTCGGAAGTGGGCTCGTCACCCTGCGTCGTTCGCGGATCCGACACGTCCGGTCCTTTCGCCGATCGGCGCCCATCCTACGGCGCGCGTGCGGCAGCGTGGCCGGCCCGCCCGTCTCCGCACCCCATGGCGGTTGGTTGGCGCGACCGCACCAGCCGGCACGGGCGAGAATGAGCCAGTTGGCTGGTCGTCCCTGCCGGCAGAAACCTACCGCAGGGTAGATCCAGCGCGAGGGAGAGATCTCGCCGTCGGGCTGGATCTACCCCTCGGTAACAATGTCGCGTCCCGTCCTTCCGCGGGTTGCGCGATTCACGTGTCAGGGCGCGAGCAGCGACAGGTAGCCGTCGATCACGGGGCCGCCGACGAGCAGGGCGAGCAGCGCCCCCGCGGCGAGGTACGGCCCGAAGGGGATGTGGTCCTTGCGGCCGCGCGCCCGGACGACCAGCAACCCGATCGCCACCAGGCCCCCGAGCAGGAACCCCGCGAAGATCCCGAGGATGACGTGGCCCCAGCCGATGTAGCCGAGGCCGACGCCGATGAAGGCCGCGAGCTTCACGTCGCCCATCCCCATGCCGCGGGGGTTGAGCACCGCCATCGTCAGCAGGAGCAGGAAGGCCACGAGGCCGCCGATCACCGCGCGCAGCGCCCAGCCCGGTTGGCCGTGGAGGAACGCGGCCGCCACCAGCAGCACCAGGAGCGCTGGCGTCAGGGGGTACGTCAGGCGGTTGGGGATGCGCCGGGTGCGCGAATCGATCACCGCGAGCACGAACAGCGTCCACGCGAACAGCAGGAACCCGGGGAGCGCCCAGTCGAGGCCGAACCGCGCGCCCACGCCGGCGAACAGCAGAGCGGTGAGGAGCTCGACCAGCGGGTAGCGCAGGCTGATCGGCTCCCCGCAGTGGCGGCACTTCGCCCGCAGGGCCAGCCACGACAGGATCGGGACGTTGTCCCTCCACGACAGCGGCGTCTCGCAGTGCGGGCACTCGCTCGGGGGCTGCACCAGCGACTCGCCGCGGGGCACACGGTGGATGACGACGTTGGCGAACGACCCGAACGCGAGCCCGAACACGAAGCACAGGGCGACGACAAGGGGATCCATGAGCCGCAGTGTGCCGCAGCCGGCCCGCCCCGGCCGCACGGCGGGTCACCGCGGGGCGCCGCTCGGGCGAGGCGCTGGTCGCTCTCGGCGGGTCACCGGCGCCAGGGGACCGGCGGGGCGCCGCTCGGGCGAGGCGCTGGTCGCTCTCGGCGGGTCACCGGCGCCGAGC
>CAYZPZ010000252.1:0-2512 GCA_964480205.1 uncultured Conexibacteraceae bacterium | reverse complement strand
CGGTAGGCGTCGAGCCAGGAGGCGACCACGTCGCGGCCGTCGCGCAGCAGGAAGATCAGCCGCGAGGCGGGAAACAGATCCAGCAGCAGGTCGGCGGTCTGCGAGGCCGGCTCCTTGACAACGACCATCGGCTCGGCGATCCGCCGCTCGGCGGCGTCCTCGCTGACCTGGGCCCCGAAGCGCGCCTCGATCAGGCTGCGCAGCGCCGGCATCCAGTGCTCGCGATAGCGGTCGGAGAAGAAGAAGTCGCGGCGCTCGTGCTTATGGTCGCTGATCGTGCCGAGCTCCAGATGGGCGTCCGAGGTGGCCCAGGCCAGCGGGATCGGCCGCCAGACCCCCAGGTGGTGGCCGAGGTGGGGGTCGTCGATCGGGACAACCGGGTCGAGCTGGGAGAGCATCCGCAGCAGCCAGGTGCTGCCGCTGCGCGAGGATCCGAGGATCCACGCGAGGCGCTCGCCCTTTTCTCCCAAGGCTCCCCGGTTCTCGGTGGGGCCGGTCACGATTTCGCGAATCTAGGCAACGCGTCGGTCGCCTAGATTGCAGCCCGAAGCCTCCTCGGATCTCCCATCATGCCCGCGCTTTACCCCCCCCGCCGTCGGGCAAACTCCGGTGCGGGCTCCTCGGCCAGCAGTTGCCGCGCGAGTCTTAGCGTCTGCTCATCGACCTCGGCCTCCTGGAGCTCGTAGCGGCGGTCGAGCTCGCCCACCAGCGCGTCGGCGAGCTCGGCGGTGCCGACCTCCCGCCCGAGCTCGTCGGAGGCGCTGCCGGCGGTGCGGGGATCCCAATTTAGCCCCAGAGCCTCGTAGACCGGGATCAGGACCCCGCGGATCTCGTCCGCGCCCGAGGCGACCACCACCACTCCGACATGAGCGCCCCCGCGGATCATCCGCTGTCCGATTCCCGCCAGCTTGCGCTCGCCGCGAGCGCTGACACTGTAGGCGCCCGGGCAGTACTCGCCGGGGACCTCGCCGACCCGCGGGGCGATGCCGAGGCGGGCCAGCGCCGCGGCCACGATCCCCGCCATCTCCTCGAAGCGCTGGTAGGTGCGGCGCGGGGGGTCGGGGTCGGGGTAGGCCCGGGCGATCGCCACGGTGCCCTCGTGGAAGATCGCGGCCCGGCCACCCGCCATCCGCTCGATCGGCGCGAACCCCGCCTCCCGCGCGGCCTGGGCGGCGCGCTGGTAGCCGTCGCTGACCACGTCCTGGCGCCCGAAGGCGACCTCGCGCGCCGGCAGGTGCACCCGCGCCGTCGCGGGCAGCTCGCCCGCGGCGACCCGGCGCAGGATCGCGCGGGAGACCGCGGTGCCGAGCTCCGGGGCGTCGGCGAATGAGCGACGGATCAGCCGCAGCCGCTCCATCAGGCCGCGGTGTCGTCCTCTGGCCCGTCGTCGAGCAGTGCCTCGCGCAGCGCCTGCTCCTCCTCGGCGAAGAGGTGCCCGAGCTGCCGCTCGCGGTCGAGCAGGATCCGCCGCTTGGTGGCGGCGACGGCGCCGCGCGGCCCCGATGCGACCCGCCCGGCCAGCTCCAGGGCCCGCGGCATCAGCTCCTCGGCGCCGTGCACGGCGCTGACGATGCCCGCCTTGAGCGCGCCGAAAGCGTCGAGCAGCCGCCCGGTCAGGGTGAGCTCCGCCGCGATCTGGGGCGGCAGGGCGGCGCGGGCGGCCGCGTAGCTCGGTGGAATCCCGCGGGGAAGCTCAGGGAAGCCGAAGGTCGCCTCCTCGGAGGCGAGGCGGAGGTCGCACAGGAGCGCCAGCGCGAAGCCGCCGGCCAGGGCGGGGCCGTTGACGGCCGCCACCACCGGCTTGGGGCAGTTGCCGACGGCGTCGAAGCAGGCCACGCTGGTCTCGACCAGCCGCTCCTTGTGAGGCCGGTCCCCGCCGAACTGGGTGACGTCCATCCCTGAGCAGAAAGCGGGCCCGGCGCCGGTGAGCACGATCGCGCCGACCCCGTCGTCGTCGCCGAGGGCGCCGAAGGCATCGGCGATCTCCACGCGCAGATCAATGGAGAGCGCGTTGCGCTTCTCGGGCCGCTGCAGGATGACGATGGCAACGTCCTCTTGCCGCTCGAGGGAGAGGAGCCCGGCCATCGCGGGGATCATCTCACGGCTCCCCTGCGAACCTGACACCCCCACACCCGACGAAGGGAGGCCCTGTGAAATCACACACCGACTACATGACTTTCAACACCGACGAGCGGCGTGAGTTCGTCCGGATCACCGATGACGTTCAGGACGCCGTCGAGAAGTCGGGGGTCCGCGAGGGGATGGTGCTGGTCTCGGCGATGCACATCACCGCCGCCGTCTGGGTCAACGACGATGAGCCCGGACTGCACGAGGACACCCTCGAGTGGCTGGACAAGCTGGCGCCGCCGAGCTGGAACGAGCCCTCGAACGAGGTGGCGCGCGAGCTGCTTCCCACCGGCGGCGACTACCGCCACCATCGCGGCGGCGAGGACAACGGCGACGCACATCTAAAGAACCTGCTGACCCACCATCAGGTGATCCTGCCGATCAC
>CAYZPZ010000251.1:0-2517 GCA_964480205.1 uncultured Conexibacteraceae bacterium | reverse complement strand
GCTGCACGACATCGGCAAGACGGAGGCCTACAACGACGACCCGCTGGCGATCGACATGACCGACGCCGGCCGCCTGCAGTCGGAGATCCCGCTCGGCTACTACCGGGTGCGCCGCGAGATCGAGTCGATCGAGGGATTCGACCCCGACCTGGGCCAGGCCGTGCTGCACATCATCCTCTCCCACCACGGTTCCCTCGAGCACGGCTCGCCGGTGATCCCCTGCACCCGCGAGGCGGCGCTGGTGCACGCGATCGACAACCTGGGGGGCAAGCTGGGCAGCTTCGACCGGCTCGAGCGCGAGCTCGCCGACGGCGAGAGCTGGTCGCGCTTCGACCGCGGCATCGACTCGGCCGCCTACTTCGGCGCCCGCGCGGCCTAGCCGAGCGCCCCCTCGCGGCCTCGCGCCCAGCTCGATGCGAGAGCGCAAATTGCGCCTTTCGATGCGGCGCGCGCGGGAGCCGCGCACAGTGCCCGTCTAACCTGCCAGCGGATGGCGAAGGACACCGAGAAGCTGATCCGCCAGCTGTCGCTGATCTCGTTCCTGATGGCGCAGGGCAGGCCGGTCTCGGCGTTGGAGATCAAGCGCGAGGTGGAGGGCTACAGCGACATGAACGACGACGCCTTCGCCCGCCGCTTCTACGCCGACCGCGCCGAGCTGGACAGCCTGGGGATCAGCCTCCAGGTGGAGAAGCCGGGGGAGAGCATGCAGGGCTACGAGTCCGAGCTCTACTCCCTGCCGCCCGAGAACTTCTACTTGGACGCGATCAAGTTCTCCGACGACGAGCTGGCCGCGCTGCAGACGGCGCTGCATCTGCTCGACGGCGAGTTCGCCTACGCCGAGCCGCTGCGCCTGGCCCTGCAGCAGGTCTCCTGGGGGCGCCCCAGCCCGCTCAGCTCCCCGGACCAGAGCTCGGTGGAGGTGCGGATGACCGCCAAGGCCGACGGGGCGGAGATCTCCCAGCGGCTGTCGAAGATCGAGACCGCGATCTCCCGGCGCAAGACGATCGAGTTCACCTACTACACGATCCAGCGCGACGAGACAAGCAAGCGCAAGGTGGATCCCTACCACCTGGTCTTTCGCGGGGGGCAGTTCTACCTGATCGGCCACTCGCATGAGCGCGACGCGGTGCGGGTCTTCCGGCTGTCGCGCATCGAGGGCAAGGTCTCCTACGCCTCCAAGGCCGAGCACGACTTCAGCCCGCCCGAGGACTTCGATCGCCGCGACTATGCGCGCCGTGCGGAGTGGCAGCTCGGTGAGATCCAGGGCACGGCGCGGATCTTCCTGCGCGATCGGATCGCCTGGCTGGTCGAGCGCGACTTCGGTTCCTACGGCCAGATCGGCCCGCCGCGCAGCGACGAGCGCGGGCATGGCAAGGGCCTGGTCTTCGAGACCGAGTACGCCTCCGCCCGGCAGCTGGTCTCCTGGGTCCTGCACTGGCGGCAGAACGTGATGGTGCTGGAACCCGAGGAGCTCGCCGCCGAGGTCGCCGAGCGGCTCGAGCTGCTCAGCGAGCGCCACCGCGGCGAGTTCGAGCTGGCCGACTCGGTCGGCCCCGCCTCCCCGGCCGGCCCGCGGGCGGGACGCTCCAACGGCCGCTCGGAGGCCTCGATCCGACCCGAGCGTTTCGCCCGGCTGGTCACCCTGGCCGGGATGCTGATCGAGTCCGCGAAGGGCGGCGACCGGCTACCGGTCTCGGAGGTCCGCGAGAAGCTGCACCTCTCGGCCGATGAGCTCCGCGAGGACATCGAGCTGCTCAACGTGGTCAACTTCGGCGGCGGCACCTACGTGCTCTACGCCGAGCTCGTCGGCGACGAAATCGAGGTCGACTCCGAGCCCTACGGCGAGAACTTCGCCCGGCCGGCCCGGCTGCTGCCCCTGGAGGCGAAGGCGCTGGTCGCCGCGATCGACCTGTTCGGGGACCATCTGCCCCAGAGCGGGCTGGCAAGCGCCCGGAAGAAGATCGTCTCCGCGCTCGGCCATGACCCCTCCGAGGAGGGCCTGGAGATCGCGGTCTCCGGCGGCGACGACTCGGACGTGGCCCGGCTGGTCAACGACGCGATCACCTCCCGGCGGGTGCTGGCAATCCACTACTACAAGGAGAACGAGGACGAGTTCACGAAGCGCGAGATCGAGCCATACCGGCTCGCCAACGGGCGGGAGGGCTGGTACATCGCCTCCTTTGACCGCCGCCGCTCCGACATTCGCCACTTCCGGCTCGACCGGATCAAGGAGGCGAAGATCACCGACGAGTCATTCGAGCCCCGCGAGGAGTTCGCCGACATCATGGCGATCGAGGGCGGCTGGCTGAGCGGCGCGGACGTGCCCGCGGCCGAGGTGGCGCGGGTCTGGGTCTCGCCCGAGCGCGCCCGCTGGGCCCGCGAGGACCACACCGTGGTCGAGGAGCTCTCCGACGGCGCCGTGGTGATCGAGGTGCCCTACGGCAGCTCCGACTGGCTGCTTCGCGAGATCCTCAAGGGGGCCGGCGACTTCGTCGTGATCGAGCCCGAGTCCGCCCG
>CAYZPZ010000250.1:0-2525 GCA_964480205.1 uncultured Conexibacteraceae bacterium | reverse complement strand
GTCGCCCTTGAGGCCGATCAGGTCGGTTACGAGCTCGGGCGGGACCCCGTAGCACTCGATCACGCCGTCGCGGTCGTAGACCTTGGTGTCGGTGACCCCGCGCGAGGTGGTCATGACCCTGACCCCGTCCTCCACCACCTGGTAGACGTCGCGGTCGCCGGAGACGACCATCACCGGAATCTCCTGCTCGCGGGCCCGCTTGACCAGCGAGCCGATCACGTCGTCGGCCTCGTAGCCCGCGACTCGGATGTTGGTGAACCCGAAGGCCTCGGCCAGCGGCATCAGGTGGGGCCACTGCTCCGAGAGCAGGTCGGGGCGGGGCTTGCGCTGCTCCTTGTAGGGCTCGTAGACCAGCTCGCGGCCCGACATCCCCGCGTCCCAGGCGACCACCACCGCGGCCGGGGAGTGGTCGATCAGCATCTTCGCGAACATCGAGGCGAGCCCGTAGATCGCGTTGGTGGGCCGCCCGTCGTGAGTGGCGATCGACTCCGGCAGGGCGAAGAAGGCGCGGTAGGCGAGCGAGTTGCCGTCGATCAGGAAGAGTTCGCGCTGGGGCTTGGAGCCTTCGGCCGCGCCCTTCGCCTTGGCGGACTTTGCCGTCTCGCCCTTGCCCTTCGCGCCGGGCTGCTTCTGCCTGGTGGTCGCCGGCATGACCCTGATCGTAGAAGGCGCGGGAGTCGCCGCCGGCGCACCCGTCCAGCGCCAGGCGCCTTGGCGGATAGGCGCTCAGGAGCGGATGCCGAGCAGGCGTCGCAGTGCAGCGGCGACCTCGCCTTGGGAGTCGCGGACCTGGCGGTAGGTGAAGCGGAGCACGCGGTAGCCGCGCGCCTGCAGCTCGGCATCGCGGGCCCGGTCGGACTCGAATGCTCCGCGGTGGCCGTGGAACCGGAAGCTGTCCGCCTCCACGATCAGGCGCTGCTCGCGCCAGAGGAAATCGACCTCGAAGGGTCCGACCCGGGCGTTCACCTCCGGCTCGGGCAGGCTGTGGCGTCGGCACAATCGCCGCAGCATCCGCTCGAGTTCGCTGCGGGTTAGGTCCGGATCCGGGGCGAGATCGGCGCTCGTGACGAGGCGCAGATCGAGGGCCCGCCGGACGGCGCGCTGGTAGAGCTTCTGGGGTTGGGCGCGGTGGAGGTCGCGCAGAGTGCGCGCCGGACTGGTCAGGGGGATGCCGGCGCGGCGCCTCATGTCGCGGGGGGTGAGCGTTCGCGAGCGGTGGATCGTGATCTCGCGCCGGCGCTTTCGGCCTCCGTCACTCGGGAGAGTGAGCTCGATCGAACCCCGGGCAGGTAGAGAGAGCATTCCCCAGAGGGTGGCGGCGCTCCGGTGGCTCACGACCGTCCCATCACAGGCAAGTACAGCTGCCATGCAGCGGCCCTCGAAGCTGAGGCGCGTGTGGCCAACGGCATAGACGCCGCGGTGGATGCGGTGTAAACGGCCGGCCTGCACGCGGTGGGCGATCGCACCCCGGTCGAGTCCGGCGGTGGCCAGCTGGGTTCGAGCCACGACACCATGCTGTCTCGCGGCCAGTTGGGCGATCAGTCGATCGCGATTGGCGCGCTCTGCACGCATATCGTGCAAAGGCGCCAACTCCGCGGGCTCGCCCCCTACTCGCCCGGTTTTCGTGCTCCCGGGCGGTTTCGCGGGCACGCGTATGCTTCGCCGCCCATGCCAGCCAGCGCGCAGTACAGCGTCACGGTGCGGGTCGAGCTCGACGCTCGCCAGGAGCCGCTGGGCAAGCTGACCGCGAAGATCGCCGAGGCCGGCGGGGCGCTTCAGTCGGTCGATCTGATTCCCGGAGCGGGGCCCGAGGGCAAGCGGGTGCGCGAGTTCACGATCGACGCCACCAGCTCCGAGCACTGGGAGCAGATCCTGCGCTCGATCGGCTCCACTCGCGGAGCCAAGGTCCTCGGTTACACCGACCGCACCTTCGAGATGCACCGCAAGGGCAAGATCGAACAGCACAACAAGTATCCGCTGAAGACGCGCGACGACCTCTCGATGGCCTACACGCCGGGCGTGGCCCGGGTGTGCGAGTACATTGCCGCGGATCGCACCAAGGCCTTCGACTACACGATCAAGGCGAACACCGTCGCCGTCGTCTCCGATGGCTCCGCCGTGCTCGGGCTGGGCGACATCGGCCCCGAGGCGGCGATGCCGGTGATGGAGGGCAAGGCGATGCTGTTCAAGGAGTTCGCCGACGTCGACGCCTTCCCGATCTGCCTCGACACCACCGACCCCGACGAGATCGTGGAGACGGTGAAGCTGATGGCGCCCACCTTCGGCGGCATCAACCTCGAGGACATCTCCGCCCCGCGCTGCTTCGAGATCGAGGACCGGCTCAAGGAGGAGCTGGATATCCCCGTCTTCCACGACGACCAGCACGGGACCGCGGTGGTGGTGATGGCGGCGCTGTTCAACTCGCTGAAGATCGTGGGCAAGCCGATCGAGAGCCTGCGCGTGCTCGTGCTCGGCACCGGCGCCGCCGGTGTCGCCTGCACCAAGATGATGCAGGCCTCGGGGAT
>CAYZPZ010000249.1:0-2532 GCA_964480205.1 uncultured Conexibacteraceae bacterium | reverse complement strand
GACGAGGCGACACCTTCCTTGTCCGGCTCTCGAGCCGGCTCTGCATGCGTGCGAGCCCGAGAAGCAGACAGAGGAGGTGTCCATGGACAATCCCAGACCGGAGAAGGTCGCGGTCGTCACCGAGGTGCGCGAGAAGTTCGATGCCACCAGCGGGGCGATCCTCGCCGAGTACCGGGGCCTGAGCGTCGCTGAGCTGGCCGAGCTGCGGCACATGCTGCGCGATGCCGGCGGCGAGTTCAAGGTGTACAAGAACACCCTGGTCCGCTTCGCCGCGCGTGACCTCGGGCTCGAGATCGAGGAGCTGCTCACCGGCCCCACCGCCATCGCGTTCGTGACCGACAAGCCCTCCGGCGAGCCCGGCGACGCCGTCGAGGTGGCCAAGGCCATCAAGGACTTCGGCCGGGACCACCCGGCGCTCGTCGTCAAGGGCGGCATGCTGGGCGAGAACCTGCTCTCCGCCGACGACACCAGGGCACTGGCCGACGTCGAACCACGAGAGGTGCTGCTGGCCAGGCTGGCCGGCGGCATGGCCGCACCGATGCAGAAGTTCGCCGGCCTCCTGCAGGCCCTGCCCCGCAACTTCGCGTACGGTCTCAAGGCCCTGATCGACCAGGCCGGTGGCGCCCCCGCGGCCGAGGAGAGCGGCGAAGAGGCGCCCACCGAGGAGCCGCCCGCCGAGCAGGCGTCCGCCGAGGAGCAGCCGGCGGAGGAGGCCGCGGCCGAGTCCGCGCCCGAACCCGCGCCCGCAGAGGCACGAGACACCCCGACCGACGAAGACGAACCAAGCGAAACGGAGAGCTGAACCATGGCAACCAAGGAAGAGATCCTCGACGCCATCGCCAACATGACCGTCCTCGAGCTCAGCGAGCTCCTCAAGGACTTCGAGGAGAAGTTCGGAGTGGAGGCCGCCGCGCCGGTGGCTGTCGCTGCCGGTGCCCCCGCCGCGGGTGGCGAGGCCGCGGCCGCCGAAGAGGAAAAGGACGAGTTCGAGGTCGTCCTCAAGAGCGCGGGCGACAAGAAGATCGGGGTCATCAAGGAGGTGCGCGGCCTGACCAACCTCGGCCTGAAGGAGGCCAAGGAGCTGGTCGACGGCGCACCGAGCACGGTGCTCGAGAACGCCACCAAGGAGGACGCCGAGAAGGCCAAGGAGGCCATCGAGGCTGCCGGCGGCGAGGTCGAGCTCAAGTAGCCACCGCTTGCTGGGAGGCGCCGTCCGCGGTCGCGTACGCTGCCGCCCATGTTCGATCGCATCCGTAACGCCTGGTCGCTCGCCAAGTCCTCGTGGAGGGTCCTCCAGCACGACCGTGAGCTGGCGTGGCTGCCCGTCATCGGCGGTGTCGCGGCGTTGGTCATCGGCGCGGCGTTCTTCGGACCCGTCGCCGCCATGCTCGGCGGAACCGAGAACGAGTCCATCCCGGTGGCGGGCTGGATCGTCGCCTTCGCCGGGTACGTCGCCGTGTCCACCGTCGTCTACCTGGCCCGGGCCGCAGTGGTCCACGGGGCAAACACCCGGATGGAGGGCGGGGACCCAGGCGTCGCCTCGTCGCTGCGCGGCGCGGCCGCACACTGGCCAGCGGTCGCGGGCTTCGCCGCGATCGCCGTCACCGTGGGGCTGATTCTCGAGGCCATCGAGGACCAGGGCGGCTTCATCGGCCAGATCGCCTCCTTCATCGGTGGCGCCGCCTGGCGACTGCTGACCTACCTCGTCCTGCCCGTGATGATCATCGAGGACACCGGCGCGGTCTCCGCGATCAAGCAGTCCTCGGCCCTGGTGAAGCGCACCTGGGGCGAGCAGGTCACCGGCAACGTCGGGTTCGGGCTGTTGACCTTCGCCCTGATGATCCCGGCGTTCGTGCTGGCCGGCGCCGTGGCCAGCCTGGGCGTGGCCGCGCTCACCATCGTGGTCGTCGTGGCCGCCTTCGTGTGGGTCGTCGGCGTCGCCGCCACCGTCTCGGCGCTGGAGGCCGTCTTCCAGACCGCCCTCTACCGCCAGGTCACCGGGCGCAGCATCCCCGGCGAGTTCGACGCCAGCCAGCTCCAGCAGGCGGCGCGTCGACGCTGATCGGCGACGGCCGGGAACCCCGAAACCTTGACGAATCCCTCGGTTCCTCTTACCCTCTGACCGATCTCCCGCGGCCCGTCAGGGCAACGCGGGAGGGGAAATCGAGGGCACCTCGAATCGGACCCGCCGACGCGGGTTCGGTCCGTGCGGGTTGCCCTCAGTTGCGCGACCCCTCTACCATGGTCTGGTCGTGCGTGTTCCGGGTTCGTGGTGGTCGAGCAACCGAGTGTTTCCCCTCCCGGTCTTCGCGCGCGTCCACGCCCTGGCCGCCCCCGCTGCCCTCTGAGGAGGAAGCCCCTTGAGCTCCGCCGGCTCCCGCGATCGGTACTCGTTCGCGAACCTCGAAGAAATCCTTCCCATCCCGGATCTGATCGCGATCCAGACCGAGTCGTTCCGGTGGTTCCTGGAGGAGGGGCTCGCCAACACCTTCCGGGACATGTCCCCGATCAAGGACTACAGCGAGCAGCTCC